>MGXK01000083.1:1937-5500 GCA_001802375.1 Gammaproteobacteria bacterium RBG_16_51_14 | reverse complement strand
GTTAAGAAGTACGGATTACAGGGGCAAGGTCAGTCCTCCAATCCCATTGCGTTACCCAGTATCGAGCTTGGATGGGATTTGGAGCTTGCACCGGATTGGCTCGACTCCAAGAAAGCCAATATGCTGGTCGCTCTGGAGAACAAGAGTAAGGAGCCTCACCAGCACAAGGATGAAACCGACCCAGCCGTGTTTTTGGTGAGCGTAACGGCGACCCTTGCACCTACACTGCACAGGTTTTTGAGGCTTGAGCGAGTTCAACCATCCTATCGCTATAACCGTTACCTCCAGTACCCCGCAATGGGACACAACGGCGGCGTTGAGGTCACGAACCGCACCTCGACAAGTATTTCTTTGCGGACGACCTGGACTCCGCGTTTCGTTCAGCCACGGATTGTGCCTAGCGCCAGCAATTCCATTTTGTGCGAAGTGCGCAAGCTCAGCGCACCAGAGGGTCTGGGTGGAGTATTACCGATTGCCGAAGAAATGAGGCAATGGCTGGATGAGCAGCCAAAAAAGGTCAATCCGGCGGACGGGCTGGATCCATCAGATACTGTCGGCATCGAACGCGAGACAAGCAAGTTCAACGAGGACATGCAGAAGTGGGGCAACGAATTGGCCTCTATCTCTGCGGGACTCACTATTCTACAAAAGTCCAAGGCCGTTTGGTCTGCGCGCGGCCCGCAGTCCAACCCATTGGCGTGCGTCTTCGAAGCTTGGCTCGGTATGAACGAAGCCATGGCCAATTTCATGAAGGCCCGTTTTGGTAATGACGATGGTGAATGGCGTCTATTCCAGCTCGCTTTCATTATTGCCAATATTCCAGCCCTTGCGTCTCGAATACCTGAACTCAAGCATCACTACGATGCCGCACGTGACGACTCGGTGACCCTGCTTTATTTCGCGACTGGCGGCGGAAAATCAGAAGCGTTCTTCGGCTTGCTGGTATTCAACCTGATGTTGGATCGATTGCGGGGAAAAAGAACCGGTGTCACTGCAATGCTGCGGTACCCGCTTCGGTTGCTAACGATTCAGCAAGCCCAGCGTTGTGCCCGCGTGTTGGCGCAAGCGGAATTAGTGCGCCGCGTGTACAGCTACGGTGGGGACACTTTTGCAATCGGATTCTGGGTCGGCAGCGGAGGTTCGCCAAACCGACTTAACGCCAAGGGCGTTTCGAGCATCAAAGAAATTGACAGCGTTGCGACGGACACCAGCTCGGAATTAAAACTGCGAGAAAATGACCTCAAGTACGCTGCCGCAGTGCGCGCCTGGAATAAGATACCCCGTTGCCCCTTCTGCGATGCCACTACAGCACTGCGTCTTTTTTCCAAGATGGGCGGAACCCTCGCACACGTTTGTACCAGCATCAATTGCGCCAGCAATGAAGGAGTTTGGAAGCCCCTGCCATTCCTGATTTGCGATGAAGACATTTATGATTTAGCACCATCCGTGTTGCTGGGCACGGTCGATAAGCTCGCATTGATCGGGCACTCCGCTGGAACCATTCGCCGGGTATACGGGATGCTGGGTACTGCCCCGTGGCGAGACACCGCCACTAAGCGCTTGCGAATTCCATCCGCCAAGGATTTAGAACGGGGGCCGGTTGCATGTGGCTGCGAAACACTTTATCCAGCCTACCCCTCAGGCGAAAAACTTTTTCTCGATCCGTTCCCTAGCCTTCTAATCCAGGACGAGGCACATCTACTTGATGAATCCCTGGGCACTTTTGCCGGGTTGTTCGAGTCAACGCTCGATGCGGTTTTTGCGCACCTGTCACGCTCGTTGACCGACATCGTCGCCAAGGATGAAATGGGCAGACGCCGCCGTGCCAAGGTCATCGCCGCATCAGCAACGGTCTCTGAGCCAGAACGCCAACTCGAGCACCTGTATCAGCGCGAGATTCCCGCATCTCAGTTTCCACATCCAGGCCCATCACTCTATGAATCGTTCTACGCGGCTCCGGAAGAGCCGGATTCTTCAGAGGTCGAACGGTTGAAATTGGCAGAATCAGAACAAAGAGCACGGCAAGCACGCATCTATTGTGCCTTCATGACAAATGGCAAGCCGCACACCGCGACTAGCGTTGCAATTTTGTCCAGCTTCCATCTCTGCATCAGCCGCTTGTTCGATGGGCTGGTAAAGGGGAGCGATGCAGAGATTGCGCTGATTCGAAATAGTCTCGTTGATTGCATCAGTCCTGGGCCGCTTCAAGGGCTGCACAGAAACGCACTGGCAACTGCGAGCACTAGCGAGCTGGCGACAGTCATTGACCTGCATCGCATTGCCCTAACGTATGTCACGAACAAGAAGGGCGGCGACCAGATTATGGCCGCCGAGGTCGAGGAAACCCGCAAGAAACATCTCAACGCGGGCATTGGCCTGGATAACCTCGATACTCGACTCATCACAGGCTCCGTTGAACAAGGAGAGATTCAAGAGGTTGTTCGCTTGGCGCAGGAGCGTGATGCACCGGGACAGCCCTTCACGCCACTTTCGAAAGTACTGCGGTCGGTCATCGCCACTTCTGCCATTTCACACGGCGTTGACGTTGAAGAGTTCAACTCGATGTTCTTCGCCGGTATGCCATCCGATATTGCCGAGTACATTCAGGCATCGTCTCGTGTTGGCCGCACTCACATCGGCTTTATCGTCCTTGTACCGACTCCTCAGCGGCGACGGGATCGCTATATCGTCGAAGTTTTCGACATCTTCCACCGTTTTCTGGAGCGCATGGTTCAGCCTGCGGCAATTGACCGTTGGGCAGAAAAGGCGGTGGAGCGCGTGTTCCCGAGCCTGTTTCAAGCCTTCCTTACCGGTGTCGTACCGAGCCGCAAGTTGATTGAGCTGGATGAAGACAAGAAAAAGACTGTCCCGGATTTTACGTACATCCCGAACATCACTAAAGAGTTCAACGAGCGCGGCACAGCCTTCATTAATGAAATCACAGTGTTTATCGAACTCGCGATTGGATTAAGAGATGGTTATTGTCCTGAAGGTGCCGACCACTATCGAAAGATGATTGATGATACGACGCGCGAGTTTCTGAGTACGTGGGCCAGCAGCAAGCTGTATGGGAACGGCCCTCTTGACGCCTATTTCAAAGCGCAAAGCGACCCAATGCGCAAACCAATGACGTCCCTTCGAGACGTGGATCAAGGTGGACTGATACAGATGTCGTTTAAAGACTCCAATGGTCGGCGCCAAAAACCGGTGGAGGTACTCAATGTGATGGATCTCGTACGCCACGGGGTCGCCGAAACTGATGACGAAGAGGCCTGATATGGCAAACGGTAGTTATTTCTCTGACGAGGACGATAAGCAGTTGAAGGCGCCTACCATGAGTCGGTCACGTAACCAACTTGCGTCGGCTTATGCACCAGGCTCGTTTTTCACATTCGAAGGCGGTTTGGGTTCATGTATTTCCCTTCCAGACCAATCGGATACGCCTGACAAAGCACCTATCAGTGACCAGACACGCGAGCAAATTATGATTCGCCTGCGGGAGGTTTGGCAAAGTTGGTTTATGCGCGCATATGCCTTGAATAGCGCAGCCAGACCAATTGCCG
>MGXK01000083.1:448-1742 GCA_001802375.1 Gammaproteobacteria bacterium RBG_16_51_14 | reverse complement strand
CTGGACACTGCCCCAACCCGAAGAAAAAAGGCAAGTGCCAATGGCGGCAGCTTGATGTGATATTCGTGCATTGGTCCGGCGAATGGCAGCCAGCCACGCCGGGCATGATTGAATGGAGTAGCAAGGAAAACGAGAAGCGCTTGTTTGGCGAAGGCTGCGCCATGTGCGGTAGCAGGCATTTCCTGTTGCACACCGAGTCACCCAGAATCGGTGAATGGGGCTTTGAGTGCGCTTCTTGCGGACACCGTGAACGGGCAAGCTGGCTACAGAATGATCCCTTCACGACAGAAGTTTTCCGCGAGAACGGCGGCAAGCGTGTTGGCGAGCGACGTATGGAACCCATTTCATATCGCGCATCGTCCGCATTCTATGCGCAGGCCGAACAGTTCGTCGTGTTCTCAGAACGTGACCAAGGTTTGATGACCTTACTCATGGAAGGTAACGAATCCGAACTCGAAAACTTTATTGCTAACAAGTATGGTTTTGGTGGCACGCTTCCGACGCCGGACGAAATGAAAGAAATCCTCTTGCGCGGAGGACACGACCATGAATGGGAAAGCTACGCAAATTTCGAGAAGATGCTGGGTTTCGCCAAAGGGATGAAGGATGCCTCTCTAATCGCAGCAACGGAAACTGAGCTAAAAAAACTCGTCCATCGCTGGCTGCATATGGAACCGCCGCTGGTTCCGGTCAAAAGCGAATTACCGGAAGGGCTGCGGACATTGATGGTACGCAGACCAGATTTTTCCAGCAGATATGATCCTTTCGTGTTGGCAGTCGAGCATGAAGCGCTCCTGCGTAGCAAGGTCAGCCGGACTGCCGAAGAGGGTTTACGCGCACCCTTTGTGCGATTCTATCGCCTCGATCAGGACTTGGCACCAAAGAATGCCAAGGCCAAAGCCGCGCAGGAGGCCAAGACATTTGATTTCATGCATCGGCTGAGATTTGCTGAATTCGGCCTAATTCGCGAGTTCGAGCTATGCCGATTCACACATGGCTACTCCAGAGTATCAGCAGTTCCTGTAATGGAGAAGCGCGGACAAGACGTACCCGTCCGACTTCGCTTGTTCGAGCCGTTGAGAAGCAACAAACGTCCAATCTATGTGGTTACGCAGGCGAACGAAGCAATTTACGTCAGCCTGAAGCCAGAGCAGGTCTACGAGTGGCTACGTGCCATCGAGGTTAGCGACCTTCCTGCCTGGGTTCCGACGGATGACGTCAAACTTGGGGGCCGGATTCTTGAACATGCCGAGCCGTTTGGTCGCTATTTCTCCGAATTACACCCCGCAGATGA
>MGXK01000083.1:0-433 GCA_001802375.1 Gammaproteobacteria bacterium RBG_16_51_14 | reverse complement strand
CATCTATACGCTCCTACACAGCTACGCACATTTGTTCATGAAGGCGGTTGCCGAGTTTTCCGGACTCGACCTCGGCTCCCTTGGCGAATACATCTTTCCTGCCGACTTATCTTTCGTCATCTATCGTAATGGCACGACCATGGACTTGGGTAACCTATCCTCGCTATGGAGAAACGAAAATAACCGATTTCTGGCACACTTGCTGGAGCCTTCGACGCATCGTTGTAACTCAGGAAGCTTATGTGATTTTGGAGGCGGCGCCTGTCCTGATTGCATCATGATTCCTGAAACTTCGTGCATCGCGCAGAACAGACTCTTATCCAGAGCAGTGCTGCGTGGCGGCGTTGCTCCGCGTGAGGACACTACCCACAAAGATCGGCGGATTCCGGGCTACTTGGAGATTGTGAATGGGGCAGCTTCGTCTACAGCTACA
>MGXK01000082.1:18219-18327 GCA_001802375.1 Gammaproteobacteria bacterium RBG_16_51_14 | reverse complement strand
ACCCAGGCATGTGCGTGTCTGGCCCTGACGATATATTGGCCCTCCCATGGGCTGTATTCCTGGACGGAATAACCAACGGCATAACGTGTCGGTATTCCTGCCGCACGC
>MGXK01000082.1:17814-17993 GCA_001802375.1 Gammaproteobacteria bacterium RBG_16_51_14 | reverse complement strand
GGATTACCAGGTCCTCGTCAAAGGGTTCCGCATCGGGGATCATGGTTTCGTTATAGATAACATCATAGTTGATCCAGCCCGGCCGGCTTTCAATCCGGACGGAACCAAACGGATTATTTTCAACCTGTAATATTTCAGTCCCCCTGGTAATCGCATTTGCCCCGTGTGGTACAGGAATG
>MGXK01000082.1:17397-17662 GCA_001802375.1 Gammaproteobacteria bacterium RBG_16_51_14 | reverse complement strand
GTAAGTCGCTTCGCGTAACAGCATGGGTGCATTCAACCGGCTGCCCGCCTTTACCCTGAGCATGATGCGGTCGGATAATTTCAGTCTGCCTACGGAGCCGATGGCCGTGATCGTGCTGTCCGGGTCACGACTGGTCCATGCGAACTGATCAAACCAGTCCAGGAACGTGGTCTCCACCTGTTTCTGCAACTGCTGGATACCGAGCTGTGAAGCATAGGCAAGGCCAAAGGCAAGGCATAACAGGACAGTCCATGCCAGCGGATGA
>MGXK01000082.1:14215-17305 GCA_001802375.1 Gammaproteobacteria bacterium RBG_16_51_14 | reverse complement strand
GGATACCATGCAGATGAGGAAATAGGGAAGGGACATATCGATTTCGGCAACCTGGTCTCCGGTTGCTTCCGGTTCCATCCTGCGCAGACTGACGAACAGGGTGCTGAGCCTCATTTTCCCCCGCTCGCTGTAGATCTGGGTCAGTAACAGCAGGTAAAAAAGAAATGGCAGTAATTCAAGCAGGGTAAAGATCCCCTGCGCGGACAGTTTGATAAAAACGTAGACGGTAACGACGAGGAAAATGAGACTGGACAGATCGGCTATCTGGTTAAATCCCCGATCGGTTATCTGCCAGCGCCACCGGATCCAGGTGGCCGCCTCCAGCAGGACTGCCATGACGAGGGCATACAGGATGAATCCGGTCTGCCAGCCCCACAGCAACAGGCCTGTGGCCAGTAACATCGGGGGCGCCTGTCTTAAACCGGTATCGGCAATGCTCATTTTGCGGACGCCCGGCCGGTATGAACCATTTCGTCCAACCCCGCCTGTATCGCACCTGCTGTCAGGACATGGATCCTGACCAGGTCGGTCATCGTATTGATAGCGGTGATGTCGTCGCTGCCGGTGCTGGTGATGATCAGGACGAGACAGGGGATACCCGTTGCTTCCAGCAGGCGGATGAGTGATCGGCGCTGGGCATCCCAACCGAGCAGCAGGCAGATAAAACCACTGCTCCCGGTGCCATGTTCGAGTATCAGGTGTTGCAGTCGGTCAAAAGATTGTTCCCGGCAGGGTTCGACGCAGGCAAGAATTTCGAGCATGTTTTCCGTGGTTGACATGCCGCGACCCGAGGTAAAACGGTAGGCCTCGGTGCCGACAAACATCAGGTCAAGCAGGGCATCCTGGGGTCTGACAGCCATTACAAAGGACGCTGCCACGGACACGGCCTCTTCAAAGACCGCTTCCGCATACTGGCCGGGGAAGGTATCCAGTATCAGGCCCTGCCGTACAAAGAATTCATCCTGGCATTCCTTGACGACAGGTTGTGTTCGTTTGGCATAACTCCGCCAGTGTATGGAACGCATGGGGTCACCCGGACGGTAATCGCGCAATGACATGAATTCCTGTGAGTCGCCTACGGAACTGGCCATGGACATACCGCCGCGCTGGTATTTCCGTTTTCCCTGCAAGCGGATGGGGGGCACGCGATACAGTCTGGGTAATACCAGCAGGGTATCCCTGGCGGTAATGGTTTTCACGGCCCTGAACAGTCCAAGCGGATCCGGTCGTGCCAGCCTGGTTGATTGAAAATTCAGATAACCACGACGTATGGGCGTCAGGCGGATATAAGAATCCGTCTGGCCCTTTGCCGGTATGAAATCGATGGGGACAGGGCGGATGGCCCCGCCCCGTTTATGCTGAATCAAATACATCATCCGGGGATAACCAATGACCCGGTCAAACCAGTTACGCCGGTTGTCCCCAGGGTCCCGGGTGGACAGGAACTCACTGTATGCGGGCAGGCTGGTATCCAGTTCATCGATCAGGACCAGGCCCTTCTCTTTTCGGGATGAGAGATTCTCAATGCTACAGCGATAATCCAGGGACTGGCCGGCCGTGGCAAAATCGGGCAGGATGCGTTGCACCCGGAACCGCCCCCTGAAAGTAATATTGCTGATAAAGGCAAGTAACAGCAACATGGCCAGCAGTGCAAAGATTTGAAAGGCAAGTGTCCGCCGGGTATCGATACCAAAGATACCGGCAAGGATCATAATGGAGACGATCAGTAAACCGGGTTCTGTAAAACGATGCCGCATCCAGTGACTGATACGGTAGATCAGGCGGAAATTCCGGAACAGGAGTTTCCTCAGCATCATCAGACGGGGACCCGGACGCTGTCCAGTATTCTGGCAACGATATCCTCTGCGGTAGTACCGGAAAAACGGGCATGGGAATCCAGCATCAGCCGGTGCGCGATCACCGGCACCGCAATCTCCTGGATGTGATCCGGTGTGACATATTCGATCCCGTCAAACAGGGCCAGTGCTTGGGTTGCCTTCATCAGGGACAGTGATGCCCGGGGGCTGGCGCCGTTGATTACCCCCTCCGCATTCCGGGTCGCGCGGATCAGGCTGACGATGTAATGTTTTAATTCCTCGCTGATACGGATGTCGGCAATCCTTTTTTTCAGGGTAATCACCGCGTCCCTGTCGACACAGGGCTGCAATGACTCAATAGGATGCTGCCTGTTCTGCTCCGTGAGGATGGTGACCTCTTCCTGCGCCGTGACATAACCCGGACTGAAGCGCATGGCAAAACGATCCATCTGGGCCTCCGGCAGGGGATAGGTGCCGTGATATTCAACCGGATTCTGGGTGGCGATGACAAAAAACAGCTCATCCAGATGCCGCCGGTTTCCATCCACACTTACCTGTGACTCACCCATGGCCTCCAGCAATGCCGACTGGGTGCGGGGTGAGGCACGATTGATCTCGTCGGCCAGCAGGATATTGGTAAAGACTGGCCCCGGGTGGAAATGAAATTCCTGGTCACGTTGATCGAAAATGGAAACACCGAGGATATCGGTCGGCAACAGATCGGGCGTGAACTGGATACGGTGAAAATCCGCGTTGATGGTACGTGCCAGTGCCTTGGCCAGCGTCGTCTTGCCTGTGCCCGGCACGTCTTCCAGCAGGACATGACCACCGGCGATAAAGGCAGCGAGCAATTTACGGATCGTAGCCGACTGGCCCTGAATGACTTTTTCAATATTGTTGACAATTTTCTGGTAGATCGGATCGGCGGGCATGGCGGTCAATTGGTGATGTAAATGTTTTCACAATATAATCTGATGCTGCACGAATGTTAAATGGCGAAAACACCTATGTTTGAAAAAAAAGCAAAAACCCGGGTCCCGGTCCATCAAACCATTGCAAATCGCTGGAGTGGTTGTGCCTTCGATCCAGATCGGCCCTTGACGCGCCGGCAGGAGATCACCCTGTTTGAAGCGGCCCGGTGGGCGCCCTCCTGCTACGGGGATCAACCATGGCGTTTTATCGTATGTGACAAGGACACCAACCGGGATGCCTGGGACAGGGCCTTGCATTGCCTGGCCGAAGGAAATCAGGTCTGGGCAAAAAACGCACCCCT
>MGXK01000082.1:13254-14188 GCA_001802375.1 Gammaproteobacteria bacterium RBG_16_51_14 | reverse complement strand
CCTTTCCAGGAACGGAAATCCGAACCGCTGGGGACAGTACGATACGGGTGCAGCCAGTGAAAACCTCAGTATCCAGGCAACACACATGGGTTTGATGGTCCATCAGATGGGTGGTTTCAACGCGGAACAGGCGAGGGAGGTTTTTACAATACCGGCACAATTTACACCCATGGCCATGATCGCCGTTGGCTATCAACTGGAGAAGGCGATAATCCCGGAGGCCATGCAGGCAAGAGAGATGGCGGAACGCCAGCGCAATCCCCTGGGCGCCCATTTTTTTGATGGTGAATGGGGTGTTCCGGTCAATGAGGAATGCAGAAGTTGATGCAACAACCGGTCATCCCGGTTTTTCCCCGATAATGTTTTTATCAATCCCCTGGATTCGAGTCCTGGGTAAAACGGATGATCTCGCGCCGGTCGCGTTTGGTAGGACGGCCACGCGTCCTCGGATACATGGCAGCCTCGGCCTTTAACTGTGTCGTTAACAGGGCGCGTGCCTCCACGCTTTCCCGGCTTTCCGTATACAGCAGGGCGGCGTCACTGGCTGAACAACGGTGGTTGCAGAGTCTGAGCACAGTAATATCAAACTGGTAGGGCACCTTGCGGATGAGGAGTCGATCGCCGACCTGCAGGGTCCGGGCCGGTTTCGGGAGGGTATCATTGAATCTGATCTTGCCGCCCTTGATGGCCTCTGCGGCCTGCGCGCGGGTCTTGAAAAAGCGGGCACACCAGAGCCACTTGTCCAGGCGCATGGTTTCCATTGAAACGGATTTCTCATTCATACAAACGTATTTTTAATACAATACTGAATTAGAATGGAATTCTATAATACTATATAGTCTATTATTGCCGGTGAACGTTTTCAGTAAACCGGATCAATGGCAAAGCCGGTTGGGTCGCGAGGTTCATAAAATAAGTAATGAAGAGTGATATT
>MGXK01000082.1:0-13176 GCA_001802375.1 Gammaproteobacteria bacterium RBG_16_51_14 | reverse complement strand
TGAACCCTGAACCTAAGACCTCCATAGAACGCCTATGACAGAAAAATCAGGAAATAGAGAGAGAGAATTTGTCCCGTTGAATATTGCGATTCTGACTATCTCGGATTCCAGGACCGAGGCAGATGATAAATCCGGAAAGGTGTTGATCGAACGGCTGGCAGGGTCGGGACACCGGCTCTGTGAAAAAAAGATCGTCCCGGATGATATCTACTCCATACGGGCAGTGGTCTCTGCCTGGATTGCGGATGCCAATGTCCAGGTAGTATTGACGACGGGGGGGACCGGCGTGACCGGACGGGACGGTACCCCGGAGGCGGTCCGCGTACTGTTTGACAAGGAGATAGAGGGCTTTGGCGAGACCTTCCGTGTCCTCTCCTACCAGCAGATCAGGACCTCCACCATCCAGTCACGGGCGATTGCCGGGGTTGCCAACGGAACCTATATTTTCTGCATGCCCGGATCGCCGGGCGCCTGTGCCACGGCCTGGGATGAACTGATCAGCCAGCAACTGGATTACCGGACCCGCCCGTGCAACCTGGCCGAGCTGATGCCGCGGTTGAAAGAGCGTTGAATCGAGGGATTTTCCAGTGTTTCCTTGTGGTGATTTGGCAATTCTGCCCCCGCACATGGATATTCTTGTAGAAGCCTGAGGCTGACCATGCAGGGCAGTTGACGGGTTCAATTCTGTTCTGTCCGGCAATCGCTGCTCCAACAGACAGTGGTCTTTGCTCTGGCGCTGACGGCAACGTAATCAATCAAATCGGATGTCAACGCACTGTCCGGAATGACCGGTTCACAGGAATAAGACAGATTGTCGCGCGACAATCCGCCACATTCCGGTGTCCCGCCGAAGGGCCTATCATTTCCTGGTAAAAAATTGCGACCATCGCATGAGGGCTGCATTACCTTCAGGGGCCACTTCATGAAAATCATCTTCCATCCCGGTGTGGTAATGCTGGTTGGCGTTGCTGTATTTTCCGCGACCGTACCCGCCGCTGATATGGCCGTCACCGATCTGGATACGGTGGTGGTTACGGCACCGCCCATGACCTCGCCGCTGTTTATCCGTTTCGACCCCAGGGCCCCGCAGCAGCCGTTGCCGGCCCAGGATGGGGCGGCCTTTCTGAAGGCAGTCCCCGGCATGAGTGTCATCCGCAAGGGCGGCACAGATGGTG
Source organism: Gammaproteobacteria bacterium RBG_16_51_14 (assembly GCA_001802375.1). Taxonomy (GTDB): domain Bacteria; phylum Pseudomonadota; class Gammaproteobacteria; order Eutrophobiales; family Eutrophobiaceae; genus RBG-16-51-14. The sequence continues at coordinate 12,001 of MGXK01000082.1, read as the reverse complement.
ACCCTGTGTTCCGTGGCATGGCGGCTTCCCGGCTCAACATCCTGCTCGATGGCGAGAACATTTATGGCGGCTGCAGTAATCGCATGGACCCGCCCACTGCCTATGTTTTCCCGGAGACCTATGACCGGGTCACTGTCCTGAAGGGTCCGCAGACCGTACTTTATGGCCCGGGCGCTTCCGCCGGCACGGTACTCTTCGAACGCGAACACAGGCGGCTTGAAGAGGCCGGATGGAAATTCAATGGCAGCCTGATGGGTGGCAGCTTCGGCAGGCACGACGAGGTGCTTGATTTGCGTGCCGGTAATCCTGATTTCTATGTTCGCGGCACGGCCAGCCACTCGCATGCCGGTGACTACCGGGATGGCGATGGCATCAAGGTGCATTCGGAATATACGCGCTGGAGTGCCGGCGGCGCTGCGGGCTGGACCCCGGACCAGGATACACGGTTCGAGGTTTCCACAACCCGGAGCGATGGTGAGGCAGCCTATGCTGACCGCGGTGTGGATGGCTCCCGGTTTGCCCGCGACCACTATGGGATCCGGTTTGACAAGACAAACATGGCACCTTGGCTGGAAAAGGTCGAGGTACAGGCCTACTACAATTACATTGACCACGTGATGGACGACTACAAGCTGCGTCGTTTCGTGTCACAGGGTATGGGGCATGAGCCTTCGGCCATGAACCCGGATCGCACGACGACAGGTGGCCGGCTGGCGTTGGCGCTGCGTCCGGGCGGATTGACGAAGCTGACCCTGGGGCTGGATTCGCAGTCCAATGAACATACTGGTCGTATAAGTATGTCCATGCAGGTGGGGATGAACGGCTATACACCGGGTCAGTGGAGCGATCCCTATCAGGGCAAGCCCCGGGTGGAGGATGCCCTCTTTGAACAGGAGGGGGTCTTCGCCGAACTGACGCAACTCGCAGGCGAGCAGGGACGGATCGTGGCAGGTCTGCGCAGCGACTGGTGGTCTGCCAGAGACCGGCGCCTGACCCTGGATCAGATGGGGACACTCAACCCCACTGCAAACAAGGAACGAGATGAAACCCTGTTCAGCGGTTTTGCCCGTTATGAACATGTCCTGCCGGATACCGGCGCGACCCTTTATGCCGGTCTGGGTCATGTCGAACGATTTCCCGATTTCTGGGAATTGTTTTACAAGGAAGGGACGACCAATAACCGTAGTTCATTTGCGAGCACGGATGCAGAAAAGACGAACCAGCTCGATGCCGGTGCGACCTGGAAATCAGGGCGGTGGTCGGGATCCGTTGCCGGGTTTTACAACCGGATTGATGACTTCATCCTGATCCAGTCCAATGTGTCCCGTGGCACGGGGATGCTGACGCGCACGGTCACCGTCACGCGCAACGTGGATGCCACCACCTGGGGTGGCGAGGCAGGTCTGTCTTATGCCTTCAGCCCGGAGTGGCAGGGGGGGGTCAGCCTTGCCGGTGTGCATGGCCGGAACGAGACTGACCACCATGCCCTCGGCCAGATGCCACCGCTGGAAGGGCGGTTCGACCTGGCCTGGGACAACCGGGTATGGTCGGCTGGCGCCCTCCTGCGCCTGGTTTCGGCACAGGACCGGTACGCGCTGAATGAAGGCAATATCGTTGGTCAGGATCTGGGACCAACATCCGGTTTCGGGGTTTTTTCCATCAATGGGGGTTACCGGCTGAAGCAGGGTATATTCATTACCGGCGGTGTCGATAATCTCTTTGACAGGACCTACGCCGAGCATATCAGCCGCAATGGTGCCAGTATTCCCGGGTTTGTTCAGACTACACGGGTGAACGAACCGGGACGTACCCTCTGGATCAAGGCGGGTATTACCCTCGATTGACGCTGCCCCGGTTAGCTCCGGATTCAGCAGTTCCTGCCTTGTATGCGGACTGAGAGTTGGTTTCCTGATTATTAACTTCAGTCGTTACGGATCCGGTATCTCGAAATACATTAACAGCGTTTGTTGAAAGAAATTGTTGTTGTCATCGCTGACCATAAAAAAACGATTGTCTGTATGCCGTGACAGACCTTCAAAATTATCGATTAAAAAACCTTCATCCCGCTTGAATAATGCCAGTGTTGTAATCTCAGACCGATTAATCTGTCCCGATAACGGTAACTCACGTATGGCAACAGAATAACTACTGAAACGGTTTGAATAGATACGTTCCAGGACCATGAGGTCCCCGTCACTCTGCATTTCCAGAGAAGTGATGGCACTATCCACCGGATTAAGCGGTGTGTAGGTCCAGGTAGCACCTTGCGGGCTATACAAGGTGAACGTTCCGGCATCCGTATTTATCAAGGGACGTTCCGGTGCGGTAATAATGCCATATTGCGGATGAATCGTGACGGATTCGAGGGCCTTGTTCCTTGACTGGTAGTTACCGATAGATACGAGTTCGGCTGGCAGGGTATAGCTACCGAGGAATTTTCCTGACGGCGTATAACGTTCAATCCGCGGTTTGACTTCAAAGCTGACAGTGAGTTCGCTGTCGCCATGTATGCCATTGTTACCATGGCTGATATCCAGGCCTTCACTGTCTGCATCATCCCCTTGCAGACGGGACCCGCTGCTACTCTGCAGGTCGTGTTTACCGGATAACAGGACATCAACGAGAATGTCATTGTCAAATACAGGCTGAAGATGAAGCAGATATCCCTGATCAGACACGGCGTAGAGTAATTGTTCATCGGCATCCCAGGCCAGATCGGACAATTCACCGATGCGGATGCCGGAAGCAGAGACATTGGCCAGTCGCAAAACCCCAAGTAATCGAATAGACATGAATTGACCGCCGTTATCCAGTCCGGCTGATATCCTGAAAGGAACCGCAATCGACTCGGCGCATTCAGGATTCTGCACAGGAATGAGGAAAACAATGAATGCAAGGATGAGATGAGTAGTGCAAGTGTAGATCACAGTGACATCCCGGTTATCTGATTTACTGGAAAAACCAAAGCGTGGTACGGACTTTTTGTTCATGCAGGAATAGTAGCAGTACCCTCCTTGTCTGCACATACCGAGGTAGGTCTGTATTTTTATGAAAAAGATGTGGCACGGCAAAACAAGGCCGCTGACGGCGGGAATATCGAAAAAGACCTGTCCGAACCAGCTTCCTGGATCACTATGCTTCTGCTGGCGGTGGCGGGTGATATCCTTGCATTCTTTATACGTAATAAAATATCATTTCACCCGATGGATTTGCTGGCCATGTCCGATTTTATCAGCCTGCCTGGTGTAGTGGTCAGAAAATGCCATTCTTCCTGTACAGCAAGCTTGCAATGGCGAAAGGGAAGGACTGTCCGGCAGGGAGGCTTTTCAGCAGGCGCTCAAGCTACGAATCAGACGGTACGCGTGAGAACCTTGACCATGTCCTCTGGTATGTTCCCGTAAATCAATGGTGCCTGGTACAGGAAAGGGCTCTAGCGTGGACTCGCATGTATCACCGCAGGCGGCATGCCTGTGAGTACCCTGATCACGTTACTGCTTTTACCCGGCAGGTTGTGGATGGGTAAGGGTAATTATTTATCCCGCACAGAACACTTGGAATATAATCGCGGTCTTAATGTCTTAATAAGTTAATTGGAAGTCAACAGGACTACATTATGCAAAAGTACTTTTCCCCGTCCTTTCCATTTTATGATGATATTTATGAGGAAGTATAAAAGGATGCGTCACTACCCGTCAGTCTACGGCTGCCTGATGTTGATTTTACTAATGCCTGTGAGGGCAGGCGCGGCAACCTATACCCTGCATGGAAATGATTCTGTGATCGGCCTGTTACGGACTGTCACCATCGAGATCGGGCAAACGCTGCTGGATGTTGCCCGTGCTTATGGCTTCGGGTATAGCGACATCAAACTGCTCAATCCGGATGTAGATACCTGGTTACCGGAGGATGGACAACTGGTAGAGCTTCCATCCCAGTTTATCTTGCCTATGGCCCCTCGCCAGGGCATTGTCCTGAATATTCCGGAAATGAGATTGTATTATTATCCGCCGGCCGTAAAAGGCGAACCGAAAAGAGTGCTCACCTATCCACTGGGTGTGGGCAGGGAAGGGTGGTCCACGCCTTATGTCCATACGAATGTGGTTGAAAAGAAAGTCAACCCGAAATGGTACCCGCCGGAGTCTATCCGCATTGAACATGCGGCCACGGGCGATATACTGCCGAAAGTAGTCGAGGCAGGGCCGGACAATCCGTTAGGGGATTATGCATTACGCCTCGCATTGGGTGATTACCTTATCCATGGTACCAATAAACCCTATGGCGTCGGGATGCGTGTAAGTCACGGTTGTATCCGCCTTTATCCGGAAGATATCGAGAACCTGTTTCATCTGGTCGACCTGAAGACATCGGTACAGATTGTCAACCAGCCCTACAAGGTCGGTGTTCAGGATGGGGTAATCTATCTGGAAGCACACCCCTTTCTGAGTGAAGATTCCGAGGAATTTGAAAATAATCTGACCAGTGTTGTTAAACTGATTATCGCTATTACAGGCCAGAACAACTATGAAATTGACTGGATTGCGGCGTATAACGCGATCAATCTACACAGAGGGATACCTGTTGCCATCGGCATTTACCTCCCTGCACAGATTCATGCCTCGGCTGCAGAGGGAGTGGATGGAACAGGTGCAACGACAACAGCCGGGATAGGTTTGCGTCTGGAAACTGAATTATCCGAGTAGGACAAAAAACCCCATGGCTGAGCATGGGGTTTTGATTTGAAGTTTATTGGTTTTTTTATTTCATCATGGCCTTTTCAAACATCTTGTCCAGTCTGCTGGTATTATCATTGCAGCATTCAAGGGCAGTTTGTGCGTTCGTCTGGGCCTGTGTCGCATTATAAGCGGCCTCAGATGCAACCGTATGTGCATTTTGGGCCAGATTATAAGCATCCGTCGCCTTGGCAAGTGCCGCATCTGCTGTAGCCTTGATGGCGTCGATTTTCGACATATCGGCACAACCACCCAACATTCCGAGTGACAGCGCAAGTACAGATATCTTTATCAGTTTTGTTTGCATAGTATGTTCTCCCTTGGAACCTGATGCCTTTGTTATACCCCGGTTATCGATATTTTCAGCCATAATAATGACTTATTTTACGAAGTTTATCAATTCCTGTATTCAGTTTTGTGATTATTTTAATTAAATAATGAAAGCAAATAAAGTGAGACAATGGATAACTATCGCTTTCTCATGAATCTTTTCTGAAAAGCGGTAATGATTATCCGGAATTCCGGAGGTAAACGGTTGCTTATCGCAGTTTTCAGCACGTCTGCAACCTCCTTGAAATAGGCTTCTGCAATTGCCCCCGCGATGCAGGCCATGGTATCGCTGTCTCCACCCAGCGATATTGCATTCCGGATCGCGTCTTCCGTGTTGTCCGCTTCAAGAAAGGCAATGATTGCCTCCGGGACAGAGCCCTGGCAGCTCACATCAAAGTGATAGTCCGGCCGGATATTGTCCAGCGGTCGTGTCAGGTCGTAATTGAAACTGTATTGCAAATAATCCCTGATTTCTGATTTTGTCTTGCACATACGGGCAAGGAAAACAGCAGAGGACACCGCCTGTGCCCCTTTGATGCCTTCTTCATGGTTATGGGAAACAACTGTACATTTTTTTGCCTCCGCCAGGACCGCTGTAAGTGTATCAAAGGCCCAGCCCACGGGGCTGATACGCATGGCCGCGCCATTGCTGAAACTGCTGAAGTTATCAGGCCCGCCAGCAGTCGCCCAACGGCAGAATCCATCGCCATAACCCCGATTTGGATAATTACGATAATAGCGCTGGAATGTCTCGGCATAATCGCCACCCGACAACAACACGTCAGCGACGGCCACAGTCAGGACGGTATCATCGGTGTAGGTACTTGCCTCCGTGAGCAAGGGAAAGGATTTCGTCTTGACGGGTGCGCGTTCATAGATTGACCCGGTAATGTCTCCCGCGATGGCGCCCAGCATTTGTCCTCCAGCATCCGCTTCCCGGAAATGACGATGACTTGTCAGTGCCCGGGTTTGTGCGGGGCATTTTTCAAACGTGTCTCATTGTGTTCACGTATGAAATCAGCCAGTGCCAGTTCAAACGAGTTCATCTGCCTCGACTCGCAGTAATCATCCATCCATTCAAGAATCTCCTCGAGATTCATTTTACCGGATATCAGATAAGTCTCTTCCGTCATTACGTTGTAGGCCGTCAGATAGCCCATCAGATAGTCCTTATAGGGGGCATAATCGCCGGACGCTCTTGCCTGGTCATAACTGTAACAAGTCTTTCTGCCCATCCCCCAAACGGCATAATCACCGTTTTTATCCATAGCCATGGTCAACAGGGGTTGTAATGACAGACTCAGTATTAAAACAGCTGCAACGCGCATGATGGCAACCTCTTGATATCAAATTATGTTGATGGATGAAATTATCAATGAATAACCGGTATGTCCATGATCAATTGACAATAGCGGAAAGTCCGTGCGTCAATCGCTGGATGCCTTCAATTCCGGTCTGCTGATCCAGTGCCCCGTAGGCCACGCGCAGATAGCAGGCATCCTGCATTCCGAATGTAATGCCGGGGATCACGGCTACCCTGTGTTCACGGATCAGGCGTTGCGCCAGATCCATGCTGTTTAAATCAGTAGCAATCTCCAGCAGGAAATAGAATGCACCATCTGCTGCCGGGGTGATACAAAAGGAACTGATTGATTGCAGTTCTTCCAGCATATTTTTTCGCACTGTCCTGATTACGCGGAGTTTCTCCCGGCAATATTCCACACCTGCCTCCAGGGCCCCGACAGCAGCATACTGGGATGCCAGTGTCGGGCAGATCAGATTGGTATCCTGTGCTTTTGTGACTGCCATTTCAAGATGTTCAGGGATCACCATATAACCGATCCGCCAGCTGGCAAAACCATAGGCCTTGGACAGTGAAAACAATGAAATTGTATATTCATCAGCATCAGCAATGCTGCCTGGCGAGAAATGGACTGCACCGTTATAGGTAAAATATTCATAAGCCTCATCACTGATGTGATAGATGCCATGTTCCCTGCAGGTTTGGTTAATGTCCCGTAAAACCGCTTCAGGATAGACGGCGCCAGAGGGGTTATTTGGTGATACCGTGACAATAGCACGGGTACGTTTAGTAATGGCTGCCCGGATCCTGTCCGGACAGGGTTGATAGTTGCTGTCTGTCGATACGGGGACAGCCTTGCAGTTCAGCATGCTGATGGCCATTTCATGATTGAAGTAATAGGGCAGCGGTAAAATAATTTCATCGCCCGGATCGGTTATGGCCAGGAGGGCATTCAGGAAACCCATGTTTGCACCCGCAGTGACGATAATCCGGCTGCCATGATCAGTGTTGATATTATTTTCCATGATGAGTTTTTTCTGAAGACCGGTCAGTAACTCCGGGATCCCGGCAACAGGACCGTATTTATGATGTTCGATTGACTTGCCGAAGTCTGACAATTTTTCCATGGCGGAACGGGGCGGGCCGTAATACACGACGCCCTGGCCCAGTGAGATGGTAGCGGGTGTTTCCCTGATCAGGTTACTGATAATGGGTATGACAGGCGCCTGCACCGATCGCATACGCCGGCTGGATTGGTACTTTCGTTTCTGCATAGAACCTATCTCAAAATTGCTGTGCTTGCCGATACGGCGTTAAAAACGGGCTCAAAATGCTCATTTACTATCGTGTAAACTGCGCTTTCTCGCCCGTTTTTGCCTTGTCTCGCCGGCGCTCGCTAATTTTGAGATAGGTTCTAGTCACTACATCCTGGCTGAATGCAAGTGACTTGTGACCATCAGGATCAAGTTAGCAATGACTTTGAGCGCTGTTCAGCGATGTTCAAGAAGCGTTGACCGGGACTGACCTGGTTATAATCTGGAAAAAGGCATCGGATGACCGGAAAACTGGCTCTTCAGGAATTCCATCTGATCGGCAAGTATTTTCCGGTTGGACAAGGCAAGATACTCTGCCCAGTTCGGTATATACGGTATGGCAAGCAATGGCATATGCGCCTCTTCCGGTCTGCGGTTGCCTTTACGTGTATTACATGCACGACAGGCTGTCACCACATTGGACCATCTGTCCACACCGCCTTTCGATATAGGCAGGACATGATCCCTGGTCAGATTGGTCTCATGGAAACTGCCACCACAGTACATACACAGGTGGGCATCGCGCAGAAACAGTTCACGGTTGGTCAATGGCGGGATAGTTCGCTTGATATGCCTGTGTTTGTTTGAGTGCTTGATTGCAATGATGGAATTGACATCGATCGAGGAACGCAGACCGGTGGACCTGGAAACCCCGCCGTTGAAAGTGAATACACTTTCCCCAGCGGTCCAGGCGATCATCTCCCTGCTGTAAAGACACACAGCACTCTGCCATGGTATCCATTTCACCGGGGAACCGGAAATATCAAGTCGCAAGATCAGGTTTGTCATAATCCACTATTACATCTACATCCGGGGCGTTTATGCTGAGTATTGATTCGTTAAAGTAATGTATCCTTTCAGGGTACGCTGTTAATCAGGTTGCTATTTTTAAGCGAAATTAGAGATAAGATCAAGTCATGCCGCTAAAAGCATGAAAGCTAAACATTATGGAAGGATTACAAAAATTGCTGTATATCATGGCTGCCTTGCGGGATCCCGGCCAGGGATGTCCCTGGGATCGAGCGCAGGATTTTGAGTCCATCGCCGGTTTTACCCTGCAGGAAGTCCATGAACTCATCGATGCAATCGAACGTGGTGATATGGAGGGGTTGTGTGATGAACTGGGGGATCTGCTGTTTCATATTGCATTTTATGCCCATATGGCCAGTGAAGCGGGCTATTTTGATTTCAACCGGATAGTAAATCAGCTCAATCAGAAGCTGGAGAGGCGGCATCCCCATGTGTTCGGCAATGTCAGTATCGACAATATCCAGACGCAAACCAGACTCTGGGAAACCCTCAAACGCGAGGAACGGCAGGGCCGCGCACCGGAGCGTAATCCTGATCACAGCCTCCTGGACGGCATCGGCACGGCCATGCCCGGCATCCTGCGGGCCGAGAAATTACAGGAAAGGGCCGCCAGTATCGGCTTTGACTGGCCGGATCCGGAACCTGTATTCAACAAGGTTGAGGAAGAACTCAATGAACTGCGCCGGGCAGTGAAAAATGATGAACCAGGGGCAGAAATAATGAGTGAACTGGGCGATCTGCTGTTTGCCTGTGTCAATCTGGCAAGGCATATCCATATGGATGCGGAGATGGCCATAAGAAAGGCAAACAGGAAATTTGAAACCCGGTTCCGTTATATCGAACAGCAGATAGCCGGCAGCGGAAAGCAGATCGAGAAATCCAGTCTGGAGGAACTTGACCGGTTATGGGAAGAAGCAAAGAAAAGAGAGGTGTAACGTACCGTCCGGATGCGGGTTTCCTGGCACCGTCAGAGCAGATGATGTTTTCCTGCTGTTGCGGCTGCCCACAGGGAATGCCGGTGCTTTTTCCGATGATTTCAGGTTATGGGCACTGACCCTATGCAGCTACTGGCCGTATTCAGTTATTATCCTTGTCAAATGACAGCATGGCATAGGCAGAATGATTGTGGATGGATTCAAAATTCTCCGACTCGACCGTATAGGCGGCAATCCGTTCATCCGGATTCAGCTGGATAGCAACATCGCGTACGATATCTTCTACAAACTTCGGGTTGTCATAGGCACGTTCAGTCACATATTTCTCATCCGGTCGTTTTAACAGGCCGTAGAGTTCACAGGATGCAACTTTCTCAACAATATCAATGAGTTCCTCAATCCAGATGAAACTTCGCATACGCACGCAAACCGTGATGTGTGAGCGCTGGTTGTGGGCACCGCGCTCCGAAATGTTCTTCGAGCATGGACACAGGGTAGTGACGGGAACGACAATTCTTACCAGGACGGCCGGGTTGCCGTTTTTTATCTCACCGATGAAAGATACTTCATAATCCATCAGGCTCTTGACACCGGATACAGGCGCGGCCTTGTTGATGAAATAGGGGAACGTCATCTTGATATGGCCTGCTTCCGCATCCAGATTTTCCGTCATTTCCCTGATCATGGTTTTGAAAGAATCAACCGTGATTTCATATTCGTGGTTATTCAGGATTTCGACAAAACGCGACATGTGCGTGCCCTTGAAATTATGGGGCAGGCTGACATACATGCTGAAGTTGGCAACGGTGTGTTGTTCACCCCCAGACCGATCGCATACGACAATCGGGTGTTTTATATCCTTGATGCCAACCTTGTCGATCGGGATGTGGCGGTTATCCTGGCTGTTCTGGATATCCGGTATTTCTGCAGTGAGTTTGCCTGGTTTGTTCATGCGAGCAGTATGATGATTCTCCGGTTATCTGATCCTCTGCCAGAGTAGTCAGGTAAATACGGTATAAAACAAGTGTAACCGGTTCCTGTGGATAGTACACCATACACGGCAAAATGAATAATCGCGCCGGGTGTATTACTTGTTACGTTGCACGATATAACCGGCAATATCGCGCAGGATATCGGCCCGGCTGTCAAATTCGACCAGGCTGGCGAGGGCCTCGTCATACAGTTCCCGGGCGGCCTGTTTCGCACCATCAAGCCCGAGGAGATTGGGGTAGGTGGGCTTGTTCCGGGCAATATCCGAACCCTGTGGTTTCCCCAGTGTTTCTGTATCACATTCAATATCCAGTATGTCATCCTTGATCTGGAAGGCCAGGCCAATACATTTGGCAAAATGGGAAATCCTTTCGAAACGCGCTGGATCGACATCCTGCAGCGATAATGCGCCTAACTCGCAACTTGCCCTGATCAGGGCGCCTGTCTTGTGAATATGCATGTTCTCCAGTTCGGCGATATTGAGTTGTTTACCCACTGAATTCAGGTCTATGGCCTGGCCTCCGGCCATGCCCCGGGACCCACTTGCAGATGCCAGTGTCTCCAGCATTCTCAGACGTTGTATTGCATCGACTCGAAGCTTCGTGTCGTGTGTGAGGACATAGAAAGCGAGCGCCTGCAGGGCATCCCCGGCGAGTATCGCTGTTGCCTCATTATAGGCCTTGTGGCAGGTGGGACGACCACGACGTAGATCATCATTATCCATGGAAGGCAAGTCATCATGAATCAGGGAATAGGCATGAATAATTTCCACTGCACAGGCGGGGGCGTTCAATTCGTCAAGACTGACACCAAAGGCCTCTCCTGTGGCATAAACCAGTACCGGGCGTATACGTTTGCCATTTCCCAGCACGGAATAACGCATAGCCTCATGCAGGGATTGCGGGTGTACAGTCGATTTGGGTAACCAGTAATCAAGAGCCGTTTCAATGCAGGACTGATATACCTGCAATCGTTCTGTCAGATCCATATCAGCCGTAGGTCGCTCAATCGTTGTTGTCTTCGGGTGTGAAGGGCGCCATGTCAGCTTTACCTTCCTTTTGAAGCAGGATCTGAACCTTTTGTTCAGCCTCGACAAGGGCCTTCTGGCATGCCCGTGTCAGGGCAATCCCACGTTCGAAATGATGCATGGAATCTTCCAGCGTCAATTCACCCCCCTCCATTTTTTCCACAAGCTGTTCCAGTTCCTTCAGTGCCTTCTCAAAATCAAATTTTGTGCTCTTTTTTGGCATGTGTTTTCCCCACGATCAAGATGAGTACTGGAAATAATACTGGCAAAGACCAATAAATACATTATTTTCCGGGTTGCTGAACCAATGCAAATGGTTGTGAGAAGATGGTGAATGCTCCTGAAAAAGGAGAATACAGGCTTGCTATCAATACCTGGATTACTGGTGGGTTGAGCAGGGATAGGTCGTAAATTATGTATTATAGTGAACAGGCCAATGGTGTTTTTGAATGACAAATCCGGGTTGAAGATTTCAATGGTAATCATGCTGAAGGGGGTGAATTTGTACATCGCACTACGCGCCCTGTGGAGCAAAGACATAACAAAGAATTAGGATGTATAAG
>MGXK01000081.1:42857-43526 GCA_001802375.1 Gammaproteobacteria bacterium RBG_16_51_14 | reverse complement strand
TCATTCCTGCGCCGGATTGTTGTTCTGGATGACGAACCCGGAATCCAGCTTCTTTTCTGGATTCCCGCCTTCGCGGGAATGACGATTGATGCGTATTTACTTTTGACGCTGTGTATATTTCAAACATCATTTCATTCCGGTTCTGCCGGTTCCGGTACGGGCAGTTCAGCCCTGTTCCTTTACCTCAAAGAGATTGCCGTCATTGTCCTCGATGAAGACCACCCGTTGGTTTCCCTTGCTTGCCTCGCGTACCGGAAATCCCATTTCGCCACAACGCCTCAGGAGGTCATTGCGATCCGCAGTCTCGATACACACATGGCTGATCTTTTTTTCTGCGGGCTCGCTCCAGCCCGTAACAAAGACCTCGAATAAAAGGGGTGTCTCGCCGTAATACAGGAGCTCACATCCCCTGTCGATACCAAACAGTTCAGCGGCAAGCTGCGCGGACAGCTCGCTCCTGCGGGTCAGTGCAAGCCCGAGAAGCTTACCATAGAAACGATCGGCATTTGCCTCTGTGCTGCTGACCAGACCGGTATGGATGAGTTTCATTTTCCGATCGCTTTTCCCTGATCCCTTTAGCGGGGGAATGCGGAAGGTACTCCGCCATCCACAGGGAAACTCGCACCCGTGGTGGGGGTCTGTTCGCTGGCAAAGAAGACCACGATATTG
>MGXK01000081.1:42471-42741 GCA_001802375.1 Gammaproteobacteria bacterium RBG_16_51_14 | reverse complement strand
CAGACCCGAGGAGACCCTCTCGTCCCCAAACACGGCGTCCGGGTTCACCATATTGACGCGTACGCCCAGATCGGCAAGCTCCAGTGCTGCAATCTTTGCAAGCTGGTGCGCACCCGCCTTGGAGGCACTGTAGGCCCCGAACGAGGCACCCGGATCAGGGACATTTTTACTGCTGATGTACACGATGTTACCGCCACTTGCCTGCCGACGAAGAATCGGGATCACGGCCTTGATGACATGGAAGGTCCCCATCAGATTGACGGAGATCAC
>MGXK01000081.1:2707-42440 GCA_001802375.1 Gammaproteobacteria bacterium RBG_16_51_14 | reverse complement strand
GTGTCCGGGATCCAGATCTTCAATACTGGCCACATGGGCGATCCCGGCATTAGGGACCAGGATATCGATGCCTCCCAGCCGGCAACTGAGATCCTGAAAGGCATGCTGCACGGAGTCAAGGTCGGTCACATCACAGACCACACTCTCCAGGCCTTCATTACCGTATTTCTCCACAAGGAGCTGGTGCACGATACCCAGACGGTCCGCATCGATGTCCGAGATCGCGACACTGGCCCCGGCCGCCAACAGTCGATCCGCAATGCCGGCCCCGATGGCCCCCCCTGCGCCCGTCACGAAGGCAACCTGGCCTTCCAGGGGCAGCGGCACCTGCCTGCCGAGCTTTTTCTGCTGAAGTGACCAATACTCCATCTCGAAAACGTGACGGCTATCGATCGGCACATAGTTACCGAGTTTATTCGCTATGCGCTTGACGTGAAGGGTATGTTCTCCTATATCGGCCGCTATCCCGGCAGATCGGCGCGTTGCGCCAAGGGCTATCATGCCGACCCCTGCGACCAGTGCCAGCCTGGGGTAGGGATCGAGCATGCGCTTTTCGATCCCCGACCTGCCCACATGAGCATTGAAACAGGCCTCATAAGCGCCGGTGTATTGCGACACCGCCTGTCTGACTGCCGCCACCAGTTCATCATCTTTCTGAGGAACCTGTCCCAGATAAAGCATGAGGTTCCTGGTCCGTGTCACATGATCCGGGGTGATCACGCCCGATTCGCATACCTCCTTGGCCACATCCGGTTCTGCCAACTCCAGTAGTTCCGGCGTGGTCCGAAGCTCCGCCACGAAGCGCCGGATTTTTCCCGACCCATCCCTGTGAGAACAGGCCCCCCGAAGGACCTGGACAACCCGCGCTGACCTGGCCACCTCTGCCGGTGCAGGATGCCTGCGGCTACAGTCCATCACTACCTGGCACCGGGTCTGTCCTTCAATAAAGGCCTCGGCCCGGCTCACGTAATCGATCATCCGCGAGTAAGAGGTCTCACTATCGTCCGCAAAGGTAAAGATGCCGTGATGCAGACTGATGATCGCCTCGAGATCCGGATTGGCGTCATAACAATCCGCGATCTGCAATGCGAGCGAGAGTCCCGGCATCACATACGGGAGCACCGCCACCTTGTTGCCCAGGACGGAGGTGATCTGATCGTTCCTGTTGCTGTTGGTGAGTATCAAAATGGCATCGGCATGGGTGTGATCAACGAAACACCGGGGTATGAAGGCATGCAGCAGGGTCTCCACCGAGGGGGCAGGCGCATCGGAACGCAACCGATGTACCAGGAGCTGGTTCTCCATCTCGATTTCATCCAGTTCGTCCAGCTGGCGGAATTTTCGCAAGTAGTCCAGATCGACGCCCGCAAAGCCGCCCTCATCGATGGAGGCGAGGCTGTGACCACTCCCCTTGATATAGAGAACCTCCTGCTCTTCCCCCAGCACATTGGTGAGCATTACCTTGACCGAGGTATTGCCACCACCATGCAGCACCAGGCTGGTCTCCATCCCGATCAGTCGGGACGTATAAATGCGCATGGCAAGCAGCTTGTGAAGCCCCGGATGGCTGCGCACAAATGCCCTGGCTTCACTCTTTCGGAATGCGTTCTTCATGCCGGACAATCATACTATTATTTCAGGACTGGTTAATATCAGGGCAAGGCGGAACCAGCCCCGTTGGCAAAGACGGTCTCGTATTCCACCCCGTAATTCCTGCAACTGTCAGGTAATCAATACCTTAATCCTTTCCTTATTAAACATTAAACCGGAATAAGATCACATCCCCATCCTGCACTACATACTCCTTCCCTTCAAGACGCCATTTACCCGCGTCTTTCGCCCCCTGTTCGCCCTGGCAGGCAATATAATCATCAAACGCGATGACCTCGGCACGAATAAAACCGCGTTCAAAATCCGTATGAATTGTGCCGGCGGCCCGGGGTGCCGAATCCCCTTTACGGATGGTCCAGGCACGCACCTCTTTCGGCCCTGCGGTAAAAAAAGTATGCAGGCCGAGCAGGTTATGGCCGGTGCGGATGATACGGTTCAGCCCCGGTTCAGCCAGACCAAGGACGGCCAGAAATTCCCTTTTTTCAGCCTCTGCCAGTTCCGCAATCTCCGCTTCAATGGCGGCACACACAGGAATGACCTCAGACCCTTCCTGCGCGGCAAGCTCTTCCAGTCTGGCCAGCCAGGGATTGCCTGTGATGTCGCCTTCCCCCACATTGGCGATATAGAGTGTCGGTTTCTGCGTCAGCAGATGCAGGGATCGGATATCATTATTCCCGGATTCAGACAGTTCCAGTGAACGTACCGGTTGACCCTTATCCAGGTGTGCCAGCAGGCGTTCGAACAATCCCTGTTGGCGTTTTGCATCCCGGTCCCCGCTCTTGGCCGCCTTGGCCGCCTTTTGCAGGGCCTTATCCACCGTTTCCTGATCGGCGAGACACAATTCAGTATTGATTATCTCAACATCAGACAGGGGATCGACCTTGCCACTGACGTGAACAATATTGTCATTATCAAAACAGCGTACGACCTGTGCGACCGTGTGCGTTTCCCGGATATACGCAAGAAACTTGTTGCCCAGTCCTTCCCCCTTCGAGGCCCCTGCAACCAGTCCGGCAATATCAACAAACTCCATATGGGTCGGTATAACCCTTGCCGGCTGGACGATATCGGCGAGTTGCTGCAACCGGGGATCAGGGACAGGTACAACCCCGATATTCGGATCGATGGTACAGAACGGATAGTTTTCGGCATTTACGCCTGAATTTGTCAGCGCATTGAACAGGGTGGATTTGCCTACATTCGGCAGGCCAACGATACCGCATTTGAATCCCATAATAGTTGCTGTCTAAGTAGCTGTTCCTGATGAGCCCTGGGGTATGCCCTGAACGGAGCCGAAGGCTGAGTGAAGAAATGCCCCGGGGTAAACCCAGTGGCAGATTGTATTACCATGCAACGTATTCTTGCCATTCACCCTTGCATTCAACATTGCGTGCAGGGGGTGAAATCATATTTACTCAGTCTGCCAGGTGCCCGGGCATGGTTATCGATCTTCGTCTTCTTCTTTTTGCCTGTTTTTTTTATGCAGCCTGTTCATGACCTTCTGCAGGCTGCCTTCCAGCAGTAACGTAATAATCTCCATCGACGAATTAATGGCGGTAAGTATCAGCGCCAGGTCATCCGCATCCGGTTGGCCAAGTACGTACGGGGTCACCAGTTCCCGGCTGCCGGGATGACCAACCCCGATACGTAATCGCACAAACGAATTATCCCCTGTTTGCCGGATAATATCGCGCAGACCGTTATGTCCGCCGTGGCCACCGCCCTGTTTCAGACGTATCGATCCCGCCTCCAGATCAATATCATCATGCACGATCAGGATCTGCCCCAGGGGGATCCTGTAAAAACCCGAGATTGACTGTACGGCATAGCCGCTTTCATTCATGTAGGTCGCAGGCTTGCACAGCCAGCACTCCTGCTCCGGTGTCGTCAACCGGCAAATCTCTGCGTTGAATTTTGCTTCTGCGCGGAAGCTTAGATTGAAACGTCCGGCAAGCGTGTCAACAAACCAGAATCCGGCATTATGCCGGGTTGCGTAATAACCGGGGCCCGGATTTCCCAGGCCCGTGATTAATCTGATTGGCAGAGGCACGACGTGCCCACCTGGTATTATTTCCTGTCGTCGCTGTCCTGCTTGTCTTCTGCTCCTGCCGCTGATTCAGCATCCGGTGCAGCGGCGAGCGCACCTTCCACAGGTACCTCCTCTTCGACCTCTTCTTTTTCAACCCGCGGTAAATGTACCGTCACGATAGATTGGGAAGGATCACCACCGTGCAGGAGTGCATAATTCTCGACACCCTCGGGCAACTTGAGGTCCACCAGATGGATTGTTTCGCCCAGTATTACCTCGCTCATATCGACCTCAATGAACTCAGGAAGGTCCTTCGGCAAACACCTGATTTCAATTTCTGTCATAACGTGACTGGCAACACCGCCTCCCGTCTTGATGCCCGGACATTTACTTTCATTGGTGAAATGCAGGGGGATGCGCATGGTCAGCATTTCATTTTCATTAATACGCTGCAGATCAATATGGAGCAGCTGTCGTTTGAAGGGATGTCGTTGCAGATCCTTGAGCACAACCTTTTCCATATCCTTGCCTATCCTGAGTGTCAGGATGTGAGAATAGAATGCCTCATGTTCGATCTTGTGCATGAAATCATCCTGATCCAGTGTAATTGCGGTAACACCCCTGTCAGATCCATAAACTACACCGGGTAGCTTGCCGGCACGGCGCAGGCGGCGGCTCGCACCTTTCCCTACGTCATCGCGCGGTTCGGCGATTATTTCAAACTGATTCATAGTAAGACTCCTGTTGTATGGTTAACAAATGTTCCCCCCTGTCCGCGACCAGGCAGGGGCATGGAAAAATCCCGGTATTCCCGGGATGGTATTGTGCAGTCCTAGTCAACAAACATGGAACTGACTGATTCACACTCTGCAATCCGGCGCATGCTTTCTGCCAGCATCTCGGCCACACTGAGCTGACGTATACGTTCACAGGTAGCTGCCTCGGAACGCAACGGGATGGTATCTGTCACAACCAGCTCATCCAGTACAGAGGATTCAATATTTTTAACCGCATTTCCGGATAACACCGGGTGGGTACAGTAGGCCACGACCCTGGTGGCACCATACTTCTTCAGGGCACCGGCCGCATTGCACAATGTCCCGGCCGTATCCACCAGATCGTCGATAATGACGCAGGTATGACCCTCGACATCGCCGATAATATTCATGACCTCGGATTCGTTCGGGTTTGGCCGGCGTTTGTCGATGATCGCCAGGCCTGTATCATCGAGCCTCTTCGCCAGGGCACGGGCCCGGATAACACCTCCGACATCAGGCGAGACCACCATCAGGTTCGGATATTCGTGCTTCCACAAGTCACCCAGCAGCACGGGTGAGGCATAGATATTATCCAGCGCTATATCAAAAAATCCCTGGATCTGATCCGAATGCAGATCCACGGTGATTATCCGGTCAATCCCGGCTGCGGCAATCATATTCGCAACCACCTTGGCCGTAATCGGTACCCTTGCCGAACGCGGACGTCTGTCCTGCCGGGCATACCCCAGATACGGGATCACAGCCGTCAGACGATCGGCTGACGCACGGCGCAAGGCATCCGCCATCACGATCAATTCCATCAGATTATCATTGGTCGGGGGGCAGATTGACTGAAGGATGTAAACATCGCAACCACGTACACTATCATCGATCTCGACCATCACTTCACCATCGCTGAAGCGGCCTACTGTAATCTTGCCAAGAGGCAGATTCAGGTAGGCTGCAACCGCCAGCGCCAGCCGGGGATTCGCATTCCCGGTAAAGATCATCATATTGGGTATCGTCATGCCATCTCCAAATCCAGCTGGAAAATGATTAGAACCTATCTCAAAATTGCTGTGCTTGCCAATACGGCGTTAAAAACGGGCTCAAAATGCTCATTTACTATCGTGTAAACTGCGCTTTCTCGCCTATTTTTGCCTTGTCTTGCCGGCGCTCGCTAATTTTGAGATAGGTTCTACTGAATCTCCCTGCGCCTGCGCACGGGGTTTTGTTCCACGATAAAATTCTCTGCCTGCGGACAGTAAATCATGACGCATCACGTACCCTGTATGCAAACCCCTGATACACAGGTATATGGCTGGGGTGCCAGGATTCGAACCTGGGTATGCGGGGATCAAAACCCCGTGCCTTACCGCTTGGCTACACCCCAAATAAGACAACCTGTCTGGCAGATTCTCATCCTGGCACTGCCTGCCAGGATTACTCCGTACCTCCCTGTACTTCGCCCTGTATGCCCTGCGGGCATCCGGGCCGGCCCGAGGGCCGTTCAAATTTGCTCCCGGCAAATTTGTCGAACCTGGGTATGCGGGGATCAAAACCCCGTGCCTTACCGCTTGGCTACACCCCAAATAAGACAACCTGTCTGGCAAATCTCATCCTGGCACTGCCTGCCGGGATCACTCCGCACCTCCCTGTACTTCGCCCTGTATGCCCTGCGGGCGGTTCAAATTTGCTCCCGACTACACCCCTGTCAGGAGGGAAGTCCTGACTGGTTTGCTGCCATCAGGCATCTCCCTGCTCAAGCCGTCCCAGCAGGGGGGAATAATTTCTGCCGCGTGCCACAAATCCCTGCCAGGACAATGGTATTGTCCGCAACGGCTCTCTCGCCTGATATTCTTCATTAAATGATGCATAAATACAGGCCCCTGTTCCAGTCACACGGGCTGTCCCGAATTGATTCAACCAGTCAAGGGCCTCGGCTACCTGTGGATAACGTCCTTTTACCACCATTTCGCAGTCATTTCGGCCGCCACTGGTGAGAAAGTCGCGTATTGTGATTGCAGGCGTATTGCGTGTCAAATCCACAGCATTGAATATCTCTGCCGTGGAAACACTGCAATCCGGGCGGATCACCAGAAACCAGTTTTCCGGTGCTTCAAGCGGTGTCAGTTTTTCCCCGACACCTTCAGCCCAGGCTGCCCTGCCCCGGACAAAAACGGGTATATCAGCACCCAGTTGTAAACCAAACCCGGCCAGTTCGTCCACATGCAAACCCAGCCCCCATAGCCGGTTTAATGCGACCAGTGTAGTTGCGGCATCCGAACTGCCACCGCCAAGACCACCTCCCGCCGGGATACGCTTGTCCACGTGGATTGCCACTCCCTGCCTGCACCCGGTCTTTTCCTGCAGAAGCCGGGCAGCCCGGACCACCAGATCCGCATCCGCCGGGACCCCTGCCAGCACAGAGCTTCGCTTGATTTCGCCATCATTACGGGGGGTAAAATCAAGCAGATCACAATAATCGATAAACTGAAAAACCGTCTGCAGCAAATGATAGCCATCCGCACGCCGGCCGGTAATGTGCAGAAAGAGATTGAGCTTGGCGGGCGCAGGCCAGGCACGGCTGATCATGGTGGAGTTTCCCAGTCCTGTACCACAAGACGTAATGTAAAACGGTCATTCTGCATGAATAACTTGCCGGGAAGCAGCAAATTACCGGCCTTGACATAGCGGAGTATACTCACACGCCAGCCGGCCTGTTGCATATCTGTGATGCGGCCCTCGTCATTGAATACCACTTGTCCTGCATCCACGCCCGGCTCCGGCAGACCACGGATCCAGTAGGTCAGTCCGGACAAACGAACCTCCCAGCCCAGATTAGCCAGTAACAATTGTCCAGGGTCCTGCGCATGCAATATCCGGTTATCTGCCGTTACCATGGTAACGTTATCCTTATCACCGGTTAATTCGTATGTCCCCTGGCCCAATGGCGCGATCAGGCGGATGCGGAAATCATCTTTATCCTGATCCCAGTGGAGGCTTGCGGTCCAACCCTTGTCCCCGGCCTGTACGGCCAGCCGTCCCCTGACTTTCCATACTTCCAGCTGGTACAGTTCACGATCAGGCACTTTCCAGTCTGCTTCCGGCCGGGATGGTGGCGGTCCAAGCGGGGGGGCCTCGGCACAGGCACAAAGCAAGACGATCAGGGCCAGCAAGGGAACCATCTTCATGGCATGGCCTTTTTGCCAAGGGGATGGATATGACAGGTGCAGAATGCCCATCCAGGTCTTCGCTAAATCATGCATGTTGATGCAATACATCCCTGTATTTCAACCTGTCGTGCAACATATAACCTTGACCGAATCCGCCCCAGGCGGACTTGTCGCCAGTCTTTACCCCGCCTCACAGGAAACCCCGCCGTCCGCTATCAAGGATTAAACCGGTTGATGACTTTCAGCAAACGCGCATCGTCGGGGGTATCCTGCAGGGCGGTATCCCAGATCTCGCGTGCGGCCTGTTTATCTCCGACGACCCAGAGAACCTCTCCCAGGTGGGCCGCGATTTCGGGGTCATTACGGAGTGCCAGCGCCTTCTGCAAATGGATAAGGGCCTCATCCAGCCTGCCCAGCCGGTACAGTACCCAGCCCATACTGTCGAGGATGTAGAAATCGTCAGGACTCAACTCAAGTGCACGTTTTATCAGTTCATACGCCTCCTGGTAACGTTCTGTCTGATCAGCCAGTGTATAACCCAGCGCATTCAATGCCTGGGCATTTTCCGGATCCTTTTCAAGGATGGCATTCAAATCGCTTTCAAGGATATCCAGGCGTCCCATTTTTTCAGCCAGCATGGCGCGTGCATAGAGCAGATCGGGCTCATCGTTACCGGCCAGTGCATCGTTATACACCGTCATGGCCTCGTCAAAACGCCCTGCTTCAGTCAGCAGTTCACCTTCTGCCTGGATCAGAATGTTCTTGTCTGATGGATTGTCCGTCTGGATAGTCCGGATAAGTTCAAGTCCCTCCTCAATCTTGCCCTGTTTCGACAGAACCATACCCAGACGTACCCGGGCATCAAAATAGTGTTCCCCGTCATGGACCTGCTGATACCATTCGCCGGCATCGACCAGTTCCTTCTTTTCTTCCGCGATCCGTCCCAGATAATAATTTGCCTCATTGATGGTCTTATCCTGTTTGCTGAGCCGTAAAAAGTAGGCTGTTGCATCTTCCAGGCGATTTGACTGCAGGTAAAGCAATCCGAGTGCATACAGGACATCTGAATTATTGGGTGCCTGCACAGCAAGAATCTCGAATTGCCTGCGGGCGTCATCAAATCGTTTTGCATCGGTCAGCAGCCGTGCGTAGGCCTGGCGCAGACTAAAATCGTCTTCCCTGTTTTTTAGAATATTCTCAAGCCACGTTATTGCCTCATTGATTTTATCCTGCTTCTGCAACAGGGCAACGTAGGACAACGCAGCATTGTTGTCTTCAGGCGTCAATGCCAGTACCTGTTCCAGCAACTCACTGGAACGTTGCAGCTCTCCCAGTCTTGCAGCAACCTGCGCATAGGCGAACAGTGCATCTGCATCTTTCTGATGATCCGCCATCAGCCGTTCCATGACATCGATGACCATCTGGCGATCCTGCTCACCGCTGAGGAAGTTGGCAATCATCCAGAGTTTCTGGCCCGGCTTGCCATCCGGTGTTTTCATGATGACATCCAGGTGCTCAAGTGCCTTGTCAATATCGCCTTCACGCAATGCCATAACGGCCAATACCTGATGGGCATCCGGGTTTTGCGGATCGAGCGAAGCCCACATCAGTGCCGCTTCCCGGGCCGCTTCATTGTTGCGGGCATAGACAGCGATCCTGGCGGCCCTTTCAATAATCACCGGATCCCTCGTCGAACGTGCCAGATCAAGATAGTGTTCGACCGAAATATCAAGCCGGCCCCGCTGACCTGCAATCTCGGCCAACAGCAATTTGAAAAGGATCTCCTCGGTCAGTTCAAGTCTGGGTCGTTCAGGTTCAGCACGAACCACGATCTCCTCTTCCCGGGGTCCCGGGATGACGGATGCATCCGGCTGTTCCTGCAGTGCAGGCATATTGGTACAGGCACTGACGAACAATAGCAGCAGGGTGGACAGACAGTCCCTTTTCTGACAGGGAAAGACACTCGACAGACGATAACTATAAGTTACCAAGTTTTTCAAATAAGCCATAAATAAACCATAACGGGAAAAATACCAGATTCAAAGAAAAATTATTTATAGTGTGACTGTGATTAGGGTGAAGGTAACCGGCAGTGTTAACCTAAGTATAATGTACCTGCTATACCCGGCGCGAAAATTATTGAATATCAGCCGGGCAAGGTCTGATAAAAGACAGGTGATATTAATGGTTTTTCCAATAAAATACAGTATCTTATACTACAGTATACTCATCACTGAATACTCGTAATCCAAAAATGGCACTGCTTACATTTGGTATCAATCATGCGACCGCACCCATTGAAATCAGGGAACGTGTCAGTTTTGGGCCAGAGGTCCTGAATGATGCCCTCAGTGAACTGACCCACAAGGGAGGAACCCGTGAAGCCGCCATCCTGTCGACCTGTAATCGAACCGAGGTCTATTGCTCACTGGATGCCCGGAATAATCAACATCCAATCAACTGGTTTTCCGACTACCACGGAATGAGGCAGGCACAGCTACAGCCCTTTTTATATACTCATGCGGATGCCAGTGCCGTCAAACATATCCTGCGTGTCGCATGCGGTCTTGATTCCATGGTGCTCGGCGAACCCCAGGTTCTGGGGCAGCTCAAAAAGGCTTATCAGGTCGCTGTTGAAGCAGGCAGTATCGGCCAGTTGCTGGGCCGCCTTTTCCAGCATTCCTTCATGGTCGCAAAGGAGATACGCAGCTCGACGGCCATCGGTAACCACCCGGTATCCATCGCCTTTGCCGCCGTGCGTCTGGCACAACAGATTTTTGGCGAACTGAGCAATCAGACCGCCCTGCTCATCGGTGCCGGTGAAACTATTGAACTGGTTGCCAAGCATCTGCAGGAAAACAAGCTGAGTCGCATGATCATCGCCAACCGTACCATTGAACGTTCCCAGCACCTGGCGAATGAGTTTTCTGCCTATGCCATCACCCTCGGTGATATTTCCAGACACCTCGCCGAGGCAGACATTGTTATTTCATCCACCGCAAGTCCCTTGCCGATACTCGGCAAGGGGGCAGTGGAAAGTGCCATTAAAGCCCGCAAACACCGTCCTGTTTTTATGGTCGATATCGCCGTGCCACGGGATATAGAACCCGAGGTCGGGGAGCTTGACGATGTTTATCTCTATACAGTGGATGACCTTAAAGAGGTTATTGAAGACAACATGCGCAGTCGCCGGCAGGCGGCACAACAGGCGGAAGAGATCATCGATACCCAGGTGATTCATTTCATGGACTGGTTGAACTCGCTGGATGCAGTAGCAACCATTCGTGCCCTCCGCGAGCATGCCGAACAAATCCAGGTTCAGGTCGTCAAGGAGGCGATCCATAAACTCAAACAGGGCGGAGACCCAGAACAGGTCCTGCAGGAAACCAGCCGGGTATTGTCCAATAAACTCCTGCACCTGCCCAGTACCCAACTACGCAGCGCCAGTGCCGAAGGGAGAAGTGACCTGTTAAAGGCCGTAAATGAACTCTACAATCTGAAAATTGACCCCGACAAAAAATAGCCTCTTCCTGTCACTTCTTAATTACCACAATCATCTGTCATAATCTCATGCGTATTTAATACTGCATCAATCCCGTTATTTTTATGAAAGACAGCCTGCAAAAGAAACTGGAAAAACTTACAGAACGGCTGGAGGAACTGAATGCCCTGCTGGCGGATCCTGGTGTCATCAACCAGCAGGGACACTTCCGTGAATTGTCAAAAGAATATGCCGAAGTGCGGCCGGTTGTATCCTGCTTTAACAGATACCTGAATAACAGGAAGTCCATCGAAAACACGAAGGGAATGTTAAAGGACAGTGACCGGGAAATGCGGGATCTGGCAACACAGGAACTGAAGCAAACGGAAAAAATCAATATGCAGCTCGAGGCTGAACTGCAACGGCTGTTATTGCCGACAGATCCGGCAGATAAAAGCAATATTTTTCTTGAAATCCGGGCAGGTACCGGTGGTGAAGAAGCCGCCCTGTTCGCCGGTGATCTTTTGCGCATGTATACGCGTTACGCCGAAATGCATGGCTGGAAAACAGAATATATCAGTGCAAGTGCAAGCGAACGGGACGGCTACAAGGAAATTATCATGCGCGTGATTGGCGATGGCGCCTATTCCCGCCTTAAATTTGAATCCGGTGCCCACCGGGTCCAGCGCGTGCCCGAGACTGAATCACAGGGCCGTATTCACACCTCGGCCTGCACGGTTGCCATTCTGCCTGAAGCAGATGAAATCAATGAAATTGAAATCAACCCGGTTGATTTACGTATCGATACCTATCGCGCCTCGGGGGCAGGTGGGCAACACGTTAACAAGACGGATTCCGCAATACGCATTACCCATCTGCCCACAGGCATCGTGGTGGAATGCCAGGACGAGCGTTCACAGCACAAAAACAGGGCCAAGGCGATGTCACTGTTACAGGCAAAACTGCTTGCCTCAGAACGGGAAAAACAGGCAGCAGAGCAGGCAGAAAACCGGCGCAATCTGATTGGTAGTGGTGATCGTTCCGAACGGATCCGGACTTATAATTTTCCGCAGGGGCGTGTTACTGATCACCGCATCAATCTGACGCTGTACAGGCTGGATGAATTTATGCAGGGCAATCTGGATATGGTCATTGAACCCCTGATCAATGAACATCAGGCTGATCTGCTCGCCGCCATGAGTGAGTGATCCTACAGACAGGAAGGCAAGGAAAATCCATCCAGGCAGGTAATACACGATAATTACAGAATAACATGCCGACCATACGCGAATTGTTAAGCAGGGGACAATCCGAGATCCGCTTTTCGGATACGGCAAGACTGGATGCAGAACTGTTGTTATGTTCCGTTATGAATACAGAACGCGCTTCGATTTATTCCCGCCCCGAACTGGAAATCCCATGCCAGGAGGTGGATGCGTATCATTCGCTGGTAACCAAAAGGGCAAAAGGCTGGCCCATTGCCTACCTCACAGGGCACAAGGAGTTCTGGTCTCTTGATCTCCAGGTTAATGAAGATACGCTAATCCCGAGACCGGAAACAGAATGCCTGGTTGCATGCGCCCTGGAAAAGATCCCGGCTGGAGAAGCCGTAAGGATTATAGATCCCGGCACCGGGACCGGCGCTATTGCCATCGCCATCGCCAGGGAACGTCCGCAATGCAGGATGGTTGCTACCGATATCAGTGATGGCGCCCTTGCCATTGCCGCCTCCAATGCAAAACGGCATGGGCTGGAGAATATCTGTTTCATACGGAGTGACTGGTTTTCAGCCATCGATTATCAGGATTTTGATTTTATTGTTTGTAATCCACCCTATATTCGATGTAATGACAAACACCTGCAGCAGGGCGATGTCCGGTTTGAGCCGGTACATGCGTTGAGTGCAGGCGATGATGGTCTGCATCATATCAGGCAGATCATTGCTCAGGCGCCGGATTATCTGACTGACAATGGCTGGTTGCTGCTGGAACACGGATATGATCAGGGACAGGATGTCCGTAATCTCCTGGCTTGTTCCGGTTACTCCGATACCAGTACCTGCCGTGATTTCGCGGGTAATGAGCGTGTTACCAGTGCACAATATCACGCATGATTATCCATACTAACCCGGTTTTACAGGACAGTTACCAGGCCATCCAGTCCGATCGCGCACACAGGCAATTGCTACTCAAATGCAAATACAGATAGTCCTCCCGGATAACTTATGAATGACGATCAACTTCTGCGTTACAGCCGCCAGATGATGCTGCCGGAGATTGATGCTGCCGGTCAGGAGAGGCTGGCAGATTCCCGTGTTTTAATCATCGGTCTGGGTGGACTGGGCTCATCCGCATCCATATATCTTGCCGCTGCCGGTGTCGGGCACCTGGTTCTTGTTGATTTTGATAACGTGGACCTGTCCAATCTGCAACGCCAGATCGTGCATGGAACAGGAGATATTCATAGACCCAAGGTGGATTCTGCACGTGATCACCTGCTCGCGCTCAATCCCTGCATCACAGTGACCACGGTGAACCGGAAACTGGAAGATGCCGAGCTGGATGCAGAGGTCCTGAAGGCAGATGTGGTGGTCGATGCAAGTGATAATTTCAAAACACGTTTTTCAATCAACAAAGCCTGTTTCAAAAACCTGACCCCGCTGGTATCCGCTGCTGCAATCCGCTTTGAAGGACAAATCAGTGTTTTTAATCCGGGGGATGTAAATTCACCCTGTTATCATTGCCTGTATCATGAGGAAGCCATTGTTGACGAGACCTGCACTGCCAATGGTGTGCTTGCCCCGCTACCGGGAATCATCGGCAGTATACAGGCAAGTGAAACACTGAAACTGTTGATGAATATTGGCCAGACATTGCAGGGAAAGCTTTTATTATTTGATATTCTGAATATGGAATGGCATCAGGCAATACTTCCAAAGGACCCTGATTGCCCGGTATGCGGTCATGGAAAACAGGATCCCTGAGTTAATCAAACTGCCACTCGTACTGAAAGAGCGGATACTTGCACATGCCCTGGCTGACCCTGAGGTTGAAGTATGCGGTCTGGTTGGAGGCAGTGATAACCTGGTGACCAGTATTTATCCGGTGAGCAATATTGCCCAGGATCCGGGACATCGATTTCTCATGAGTCCGGAGGGACAGATAGAATCCATGCGCAGGATACGTGAAGCAGGCGAGGATATGATCGGCATCTATCATTCACACCCGGATTCAGCAGCTGAACCATCGGCTACCGATCTGGAAATGGCAGCCTATCCTGACCTGTTCTACTTCATTATTTCACTCCAGTCCAGGGAAACACAACTGGCATGCTTTTTCTACAATGGCCGGACATTCAGCAAGACCGGGGTAACCCTGGTTTGACCGCCAATAGGAATATGCCTGCCCGGCGATGCTTGCCGCATTACCTGGCACGCTGTTCATGCGGATCTCCGCTGGTCCCGGCTCTCCCCGAAACAGGCAGTGCTGCCTGCTGAGTTCCGTACCCGATACTGCATTGATGCACAAACGAAATTACATTCCCCTGGGCATTATTCTTGGTTTATTTTCGTGGGCCGCCGAATCTTTTCTCCACTGGTTTTCCAGTGCGGGGGAAACGTTTGAGATTATCCCGACTGACCTTAATGAATTATGGATGAGGGTATTCATATTCATCTTGCTGGTATGCTTTGGTGTCTATGCTGATTACCATACGAAGGCACTTGTGGCCAGACAGGAAGAAACCCGGAAAATATTCAAGGCCACAACCGCTGCCTTCCAGCACATCCTGAATAATTTCCTGAATGAAATACTTTATTTCAGGGATGAGGCGGAGAGAGTCGGCGGGTTTGATGAGAATACACAGAAACTGCTGGAGAGGGCCGTCAAAAAAGCCGCAGACCGGGTAGATTCCCTGCGCAATATGAGCGACATATCCGTGGAGAATATAAAAGTATCTGTCAACCCGGAACAAAGGGAATGATTCCTGCCCGGAAAACTGCTGCATTGATACACTGCAAATCATTCCCCCCGGGCCGTACCGTGAATTTCCAACCTGTTGAGGAACATGACCAATGGACCTGAAAATCCTGTTTACTGTATTTACCGTGGTGTTTCTGGCCGAGCTTGGTGATAAAACACAGCTCGCTACCATGTTGTTTGCCGCCGATAAGGAGGTAAGCAAGCTCACGGTTTTTTTTGGTGCGGCGCTGGCACTGATCGTTGCCTCCGCAATCGGTGTCGCGGCTGGCAGTGTCATTTCAGAATATATCAGTGAAAAACAGTTACATTATATTGCCGGCCTCGGGTTTATAGTCATCGGAATCTGGACTGTATGCAAAGCCTGAGTATCTGCATGACGGCAATTCAAACATTCACAAGCAGTGATCGGTTTCGATATCACTCAGTTGCCAGTTGGCAGTGGTCAGTAGTCAGTAGTCAGTTGTTTACAACCTACCACCCACCACCAGCAACAAGCATCAGTTGCCGGTAGTCAGTGGTCACTGGTCAATTGACTAATGACAACTGACCAATGACAACTCGGTGACAATTCGGGTTCAAGTATATAATTCCATATTTTTTCTCAGGTCAGCAGCACCAGTGACCAGATAATGACCGCATTAATTAATGCGATGAATACCGCAGCGGAACCTGCATCCTTGGCACGACCGGAGAGTTCATGGATTTCATCGCCAAATCGATCAACGACGGTTTCGACAGCCGAATTCACCAGTTCAACAATGATGACCAGGATCAGCGCACCTGCCAACAGTGCCCGCTCAGCACCGGTTTCACCGAGCCAGATCCCGAGCGGGATCAGAAATAGGGAAAGCATAACTTCCTGACGAAAAGCAGACTCATTAATAAAGGCGGCTTTTAATCCCTGTAGTGAATAACAGAAGGCCTTCACCAGTCGGTCAAGTCCTGCTGTTCCCTGTGACGCCATGGCCGGAAAAATTACCTCCCGGGGAAAACGCCGATGCCTGTTTTAAAGTGCATTCAATGCGCTGTCATAATCGGGTTCCCGGGCAATCTCAGGAACCAGTTCTGTATATTTCACCTTGTTGTTCTCATCAAGCACGACCACGGCGCGTGCGGTGATACCTGCCAGGGGGCCATCTTCGATGTGCACCCCGTAATCCCTGGCAAAATCATGAGACCTCATCATGGACAATGTGATCACATTATCCGCCCCTTCCGCGGAACAGAAGCGGCCCATGGCAAACGGCAGATCAGCTGAAATGATCAGGAATACTGCATCGCTTATCTCCTTTGCGGACTCATTGAATTTTTTTGTTGATATTGCACACACCGGGGTATCCAGACTCGGCACAATGTTAAGCAGTTTCTTTTTGCCCTGGTACTTGCCCAAGCTGACATTGTTCAGTTCACGATCGACCAGCACAAAATCCGGGGCCGGCCTGCCGACCGCCGGTAAATCACCGTTGGTATGAATCTTGTTGCCTTTCAATGTTATTGTTGCCATGTTTCTCTCCTAATCATCTACAGCCAGTTCACGATAAGTATCAGCGTCAATCAAATCATCAAGATCGGAATCATCCGTCAGTTCCATTTGAAAAATCCAGCCTTCCCCATAGGGATCCTCATTGATTAATCCCGGAGAATCCTCCAGGGACAGATTGATTGCAATTATATTACCTGAGGCCGGGCAGTAAATTTCCGAAGTTGATTTTACTGACTCAACAATTGCGCATTCATCACCCCTGGTGTATTCACGGTCCATCTCCGGTAACTCGATGAAAACTATGTCATCCAGCTCCTGCTGTGCAAAATCAGTGATGCCAACCCTTATTGTCCTGTCATCTATAATCTCAACCCAGGTATGTGTGGTTGTATACCGCAAATAATCCGGTGTGTCTGGCATTTATGACCTCGCAGATTTGCCCTTTTACAGCAATAACAGTCAGCCAAGTATAAAACCACGGATACCAGTACCTGCATCCCACTCTAATTGTAGCAGGCGGATCGAAATTCAACTTCAACACTACAGACAGAAGCTTTATCTTGGAAAGGCCACCAGGTGATCGGCCTCCAGCCGGATTCCGATGGATTCATCAAGCGGATGATTATGGTGGCTGGGTACCAGGCTCAGGACCCTGGTTTTACTTTCAAGTTCCAGCGTATACAGAAACTGGGCGCCCCGGAATGCCTTTCCCAGCACGATGGCAGTCATCTCGCTGCTATCGTCATGCTGAATATCATCCGGCCGAATCAATATATCAACTGCCGCTCCCGATACCAGGCCATGAGGGCAATGGCCCGCAATCATGCCTATTTCAGTCTTTACCTCAAACTCATTGATTACCGTACCGGGTATAAATATGCCTTCACCGATAAAATCCGCCACATGGAAACAGTTTGGTTTGTGATACAGGTTGTAAGCATTGTCCCACTGCAACAATCGACCTTCGCGCATGACGCCTATGATGTCGGCCATGGCAAATGCTTCCAGTTGATTGTGGCTGACCAGAATGGCCGTGATACCGTCTTTTTTCAGGATGGTACGGACCTCGCCCGCCAACTGTTCACGCAACTCTATATCAAGACTGGCAAAGGGTTCGTCCAGCAGCAAAATGCCGGGGCGCGGTGCCATGGCACGGGCAAGGGCAACCCTCTGTTGCTGACCTCCCGACAGACGGTGAGGATAGTTATCCATCATTCCTTTTTCAAGACCAAGGAGTTCAACCAGTTCTGCAGTACGCTCCTGCTGCTGGAATTTCGTCATGCCGGTCAGGCCAAAACTGATGTTTTCACGAACGGTCATGTGCGGAAACAGGGCATAATCCTGAAAAACCATACCGATATTCCGTTGTTCAACCGGGACCAGATATTCCCCGTTACTTGATCTGACCCCCTTGATCCAGACTTCACCATGTACCGGTTGTTCAAAACCGGCAACGGTACGCAATAAGGTTGTCTTGCCACTTCCGCTTGGGCCAAGCAGAGATCCTATCTCTCCTTCATTCAGGGTAAATGACACCGCATCCAGTATCTTTCCTTGATCGCAGGCAACGGTGATTTGTTTCAGTTCAAGTGCGGTGGTCATGGCCGGGACGAGATCTCGAGATGGTATTACTGATCAGAATGACGGGAATGATTCCCGCCAGAACGATTGCCAGTGCCGAACATGCCGCGTCAGCAAGTCGCTCTTCATTGGCCAGTTCGAAGGTACGAACAGCAAGTGTGTTGAAATTAAATGGACGTAAGATCAGGGTTGCTGGTAATTCTTTCAATACATCAACAAAAACCAGCAATACAGCGGTCAGTAAACTACCGCGCATCATCGGTATATGTACCTTGCGCAGCAAGGTTAATGAATGATATCCGGCACAACGCCCGGCTTCATCTATTGAAGGTTTGATCCTGGCGAGTGCAGCTTCAACGGTATTCAGGGAAACCGCAAGAAACCGTACCAGATAGGCAAATATCAGAACAAACAAGGTACCACTTAACAGCAAACCGCTGCTGATACCAAATGCAGATCGCAACCACAGGTCAACTGTATTATCGACCCAGGCAAACGGCAACATCACACCAACCGCAATGACCGTACCCGGGATTGCATAACCCATCCCGGCAAAGCGGATCGATAAGCTTGCCGGTGGGGAAGGATACAGGCGTTTACCGGAGGCCATGAACAGGGCCAGGAACAAGGCCAGCAAGGCCGAAACCCCAGCCAGTAAAACACTGTGTGCAACCAGATCAAAAAACGATGTGTCAACGACATGCGGATAGGTTTGCCATGCCCATTGCAACAGGAAACCGAAGGGAACCAGAAACCCGACCACAACCGGAATGCTGCATATGATCGCTGCGGTAATCGCCGGACCAGGTAGCAGTTTCTTCTGTAACAGGGTGCTGTAGCGTGTGCTTGTATGGTGATATCGCTGCCGGTGGCGGGAGCGGTGTTCCAGCAGGATGAGCAACATTACAAACAGCATCATCAAGGCGGATAACTGTGCTGCAGCTGCACTGTTACCCAACCCAAACCAGGTCCGGAAAATACCGGTGGTAAAGGTTGCGATACCAAAATACTGTACCGTTCCATAATCGGCCAGCGTTTCCATCAGCACCAGTGATAAACCCGCGATGATTGACGGCCTGGCCAGTGGCAAGGCTATTTTGAAAAATGCCCTGATCGAATTACAACCCAATGTCCGGGCAACCTCGAGCACACAAATCGACTGTTCAATAAAGGCGGCACGCGCCAGCAGATAAACATAAGGATACAAAACCGAGGACAATATAAAAATCGCACCACCCGGTGATCGTATGTCCGGGAACCAGTAATCCCTGTACTGCCAGCCGGTTATATTACGTAATCCGGTTTGTACCGGCCCGGCAATGTCGAATATGCCGGTATAGGTGTAGGCGGTAATGTAGGCCGGCATCGCCAATGGCAATAACAAGGCCCATTCCAGAACCTGACTACCGGGAAAACGGTACATGGTTACCAGCCAGGCAGGTATAACACCTGTTATCAGCGCCAGTGCACCGACCCCCGTCATGAGTAACAGTGAATTGACTATGTACTCAAACAGTACTGTCTCATACAGATGCTTCCATATTTCGACTTCGGGGGAAAACAGTGACCCAAACACGACCAGGATTGGCAGTGACAAAATGATGGCTACAAGTACCAGCCAGAAATCCCAACGTTTAATCAGTAAGGTATGGATCGGGATCCCGGCTGGACGGCATACCTCAATATTAATTGATGTCGCACTCATGGAATGCAATCATGCCACACACTATTTCCAGCCGACCCTGTCCATGAGATTGATTGCTTCCGCATTGTGTTTACCAAGCACTCCAAGATTGAGCGTGTCGGCTTTAAAATCACCCCACTGGCTCAATGTGTCACTGACCCTGATCCCTTGCCTGACCGGATATTCGTTATTCTGTTCGGCATACCAGGCCTGTGCTTCAGCACTGACCATGAACTCAAGCAATTTAACTGCTTCCGTAACATGTGCAGCGGTCTTGATCACGCCGGCACCACTGACATTAACATGTGCACCGCGTCCGGATTGATTAGGCCAGAACAGGCGGACTTTTTTCGCCAAAGCGCGTTCTTCTTCCTGGCTTGAATGCAGCATTCCTGCCAGATAATAGGTGTTGACCAAAGCCACATCGCATTGCCCGGCGGCAACGGCCGTTATCTGATCGCGATCACCCCCCTTGGGTGATCTTGCAAAATTACTGACCAGTCCCCTGGCCCATTTTTCTGTGTTTTCTTTCCCATCATTCTCCATCATGGCTGCCACGAGTGACTGGTTATAGGGATTGGATGATGAACGCACACATAACCTTCCTTTCCATACAGGTTCTGCCAGTCCTTCATAACTACCATAACTACTCAATTCCTCCGGCTTGACCCGATCCGGGGCATAGACGATGACCCTGGAACGTAAAGACAGGCCATACCAGTAGCCTTCCGGATCCCGGTATTCATCAGGAACCACCTGTTCCAGGATATCGGAGCTCACCGTTTGCAACAGTCCATTCTGTTTTGCCCGGTGCAGTCGTGCCACGTCAACCGTAAGCAGAAGGTCTGCGGGCGTATTCCTGCCTTCCGCTTCCAGCCGTTGTATCAGTTCATCCGCATCTCCCGTTACCAGATTGACGGGTATTCCGGTTTTTTCAGTGAAGATATCAAGCAAAGGCTTGATAAGCGCTTCCTTGCGCGCAGAGTAAATGTTTACTTCGCCTAGCTGCCTATCTGCTTCAAGCGTTTCCTTAGCTTCCGGGTGCTTATTTACCTCACTGGCAAATAGATTGGATTGGAGGATGAACAGAATGAGGAAAAAAATAGATTTATACATTTTAATCAGCAATGCAGGGGTGGTTTATGTTTATGTAAGTATAAATGATAACAATTCTCAATACAAATAAGAATTAGTATTCATGAAGAACATCACTGTCAGTTCCCCCAGCCATGCTCAACGATCAACCCTGTCCGAAGACCACTTACCGCAGACAACCCCGGATAGTGACAGAATCATTCAGATAACAACCCCGATCACCAGGACATCTGAAACCGTATAAACCGGAAAGACACTTTTTACTTTGCCCTTAGGAAATACGTTGATGACAGAATGGTTTTACCAGTGATTGATTTGTTTCGATTTTATCGTAAAGCTATAACTTATTGATTTATATAGCCGTAAAGGAAAATTACCGTGCTATAATGATGAAAGTCCATGTTGGCCATGGTTTGCTGCTCAGATAACCAATAACACCATGATAAAAAAGGAGAATACCGATGGATGTAACCAACTTTATTATTCTAGGCATCCTTGCCGCATTGATACTGTATGCGATTACTCTTTATAACAACCTGGTCTCACTGAAACATAATGTCACCAAGGCCTGGTCCAATATCGATATATTGCTGAAACAACGACATGACGAATTGCCCAAACTGGTCGAAACCTGCAAACAATATATGGGTTATGAACAGGCGACCCTGGAAAAAGTGATGCAGGCCCGTTCTGCGGTGGCAGCAGCCAGGGAACGTGCCGATGTTTCCGCATTGGGACCGGCCGAAACCCAGATGCGCCTGGGGCTCGGAAATCTATTTGCCCTGGCGGAGGCCTATCCGGATTTAAAGGCAAACGAAACGTTCAGGCATTTGCAGGGTCGTATCTCCGGCCTTGAGGATGCCATTGCCGATCGCCGCGAGTTCTATAACGAGACCGTCAATACCAATAATGTTCGAATAGAACAATTTCCTGATGTCATTCTCGCCCGTATGTTCGCCTTCGGGCCAAAGGATCTGCTTGAATTCAGCGAGGAAGAGAAACAGGATGTGGATATGAAGAAATTATTCAGTTAAATCATGGAATCATCACATACAGGTGCAGGCTTATCCGCATGGATACAAAATGCCCCGGCCGATGATTTCTGGTGTATTGCCGTAGTACTGGTAATTGCAACCATCGCCTGTTTCACCGGGGCGTTTTATTTTTTTTATAAAAAACGGATTATTGAAGATACTCCTACTTCAAAAATCCGTTCCGCCGCACAGGGCTATGCCGAATTCTCGGGACACGGAGAGTTAATGGAAGGTCAACCGATCACAGCGCCCCTGACCAGGACCATCTGTACATGGTATAAATACAAGATTGAAGAATACCATCGTTCCGGCAAAAATTCCCAATGGGTGACGATCGATCAGGGCAACAGCGATGAATTATTCCTGCTGCTGGATGATACGGGGCAGTGCGTGATCGATCCGGAAGGGGCTTACGTTACACCGGCAAGGAAAGACTGCTGGTATGGACATCGTTCACGACCGGACAGGGGCCCATCCTATGACAGAAGCTGGTTTTCATTCGGCAGTAGACGTTACCGGTATTCCGAGGAACGCATGCATCCCGGTGAATCACTCTATGCTATCGGGCTGTATAAAACGGTGGGGGGTGCCAACAGTCAGTTCAACATCAATGAGGATGTTCGTGACATGCTCGGGGAATGGAAAAAAGACACGGAGTACCTGATGACACGCTTTGACAAAAACAGGGACGGGCAGATCGACATGGAAGAATGGCAGGCCGTCAGGGAAGAGGCTTATCAGGCGGTGATGGCCAGACACGCGGATGTACAAAATATGCCACCCGTCAATATTTTATCGGATACACATGACGGAAGGAGGCCATTTCTGCTGTCTGCTGTACCACAGTCAATCCTTGTCAGGCGTTTCAATAATTACTCTTCCGTACTCATCATCTTATTCCTTGTCAGCGGGGCAATTGCAAGCTGGATGATCGGGCTGAGGCTTGCCTCAGGATAAGCGATAATCAATAGATTACTCCCGGAACCACCGATTGAGAGCATACCTGTTCCCGACTACACATAAATAAACCAGTTCAGCAATGGATAACCCGCTATTACAAATACAGGATTTACCCCGGTTCAGCGAAATCAGGCCGGAACATATTGAGCCGGCAATTGATCAGTTACTGGCGCAGAACCGGGCACAGGTTGCCGCATTATTGATAAATCCCGGGCACAGTACCTGGGAAAACACGATTCAGCCCCTCGAAGATCTGGATGATCACCTGAACCGTACATGGTCCCCGGTCAACCATTTACATTCTGTCGCAGACAATATTGACCTGCGCATTGCCTATAACAACTGCCTGCCCAAATTATCTGACTATGCAACCGATATGGGACAAAACGAGGCCCTGTACAGGGCCTTCACACAGATTGCCGGCAGCGAAGAGTATAACCAGCTGTCCGCCGGGCAGAAAAAAATAATCGATAATGCGCTGAGAGATTTCCGGTTGTCCGGAATCCATCTCGATACGGCCAGAAAACAGCGCTACCGGGAGATCCAGCAGGAATTGTCCAGATTACAGACCAGGTTTGAGGAAAATCTGCTGGACGCTACCCAGGCATGGAAGAAACTGATTATAAACCGTGATCAACTGGCCGGTCTGCCTGAATCATCACTCGCACTCGCAGCACAAACAGCGAAACGGGAAGGCCATGATGGCTGGATGTTTACACTGGAATTTCCTTCCTACATGCCGGTCATGCAATACGCAGAAAATGAGGAATTGCGCAAGGAAATGTACCTGGCCTATGTCACACGCGCTTCTGATCAGGGACCACATGCCGGGCGCTGGGACAACAGTGAGATCATGGTAACTATCCTTGATCTCCGCTATCAGCTTGCGCGGTTGCTGGACTACCCGAGCTATGCTCATTATTCACTCGCCAGGAAGATGGCCAGGACACCGGAAGATGTCATGGTTTTTCTGGATGGACTGGCAGGGCAATCCCTGCCGGTGGCACAAAAAGAGCTGGCAGAACTCAAAATCCTTGCCCGGAAACATGCGGGTGCCGGTTCATTGAATATCTGGGATATTGCATTTTATTCAGAAAAACTGAGACAACAGAAATTTGATTTTTCACAGGAAGATCTGCGCCCTTATTTCCCGGTCCCGCAGGTACTTCACGGTTTATTTTCAGTAGTCAATCTTCTTTATGGCATCTCCATCAGGGAAAGGAAAGGGATCGATGTCTGGCACCCGGATGTCCGTTTTTTTGATATCTGTGATTCTGACCAGGCATTACGTGGCTGTTTTTATCTGGATCTTTATGCACGTTCTCATAAACGCGGTGGCGCCTGGATGGACGAGTGTATTGTCCGTAAAAAAACGTGCCATAGGATCCAGTCTCCCGTTGCTTATCTGACGTGTAATTTCACACCCCCCCTCGGTGAAAATCCTGCCCTGCTGACCCATGATGAAGTCATAACACTTTTCCATGAATTCGGGCACGGCCTGCATCACATGCTGACCCGTGTTGATTACCCCAGCGTGGCTGGTATCAATGGTGTACCCTGGGATGCAGTCGAATTACCAAGTCAATTCATGGAAAACTGGTGCTGGGAACGCGAGGCACTGGATCTGTTTGCAAGGCATATCATCACCCGTGGAACACTCAGCAACAACCTGTACGAAAAGATGAAATCAGCAAAAACCTTTCAGGGCGGGATGCAGATGGTACGCCAGCTTGAATTTGCATTATTTGACTTCAGGCTACATCTGGAATACAGCAGTGATAACAAGGTCGATATTCAGTCACTGCTGAATGAGGTACGCAGTCGGGTCGCTGTTGTCAGCCATCCCGATTTCAATCGTTTCCAGCACGGCTTTTCACATATCTTTGCAGGTGGGTATGCGGCCGGATACTACAGTTATAAATGGGCGGAAGTTTTGTCATCGGACGCCTTTTCTAAATTCGAAGAAAAGGGTATCTTTGATCGGGAAACAGGACAAGAATTCATGCACGCGATCCTTGAACAGGGTGGAAGCCGGGACCCAATGGAACTTTTTATTGAATTCCGGGGGCGCGAACCCAGAATCGAACCGCTATTACGCCATGCCGGGATCACTACACAAGAACAATTATAATGATTACCAGAAATATCACCTTCATAACTGTAATGCTGATATGCATCTGCCCCAGCACCACACTGTGTGCAGAAACTGCTTATATTGTCGACAGTCTGATGGCGGGACTTCATGCAGACAAGTCATCAGAGAGTACCATCCTCAAGGTTATCCCGACAGGCACAGAATTGAAGATACTCGATCAGGATGGCAATTACACCCATGTTGAAGATCCGGACGGTGACAAAGGATGGGTTGACAATACCTACCTGATGAAGGAACGACCCGCCCGTCAGGTCTTGCAGGAAGCACAGGAAAAAAATCGCAATCTCGAAGTTGATCTTGAAAACACAAAATTACGGATCAGTGAACTGGAAGAAAGACTTGCCCAGGGCACTGATGCCGACAATCCAGGCATAGATCCAAAACAACACGAGGCCCTGGTCCAGGAA
Organism: Gammaproteobacteria bacterium RBG_16_51_14; assembly: GCA_001802375.1. Taxonomy (GTDB): domain Bacteria; phylum Pseudomonadota; class Gammaproteobacteria; order Eutrophobiales; family Eutrophobiaceae; genus RBG-16-51-14. The sequence continues at coordinate 17,006 of MGXK01000081.1, read as the reverse complement.
AATTCCACATTGCAACAGCAATTCAAGAGCGAACGGCTGAAGGTAGGCGAACTGCAGGCCCGGATAACCGAACTGCGCAAGAACATTGCCCGGTCCGACAACAGCGCACCACTCCAGGATCAGATCGAACAACTCAAACTGGAAAAACAGGCTCTGCAACAACAGCTTGATAGCAGGGACACTGCTGAAACCGTTAGTGGTTCCACTTTCAGAGAAGTCATATCAAGTACGGACTGGCGGGCAAAACTTACTTTTATCGGTATCGTCCTGATTACCGGGATAATCATCGGTGCCTACCTGCTGGATTACTTCTACAGGCGCAGACATGGTGGCTTCCGGGTATGAAGAAAACCGGATAATCGTCTGCTGTACCATCCTTGCAATGCTGAAGATTGCCACCTGGAACGTTAATTCACTGCGCGTTCGGCTGGATCAGCTCCTGCAGTGGCTTGCAACTGAACAACCTGACGTGATGGCTTTGCAGGAGATCAAGCTGACTGATGAACATTTTCCATGTGACGCCATCAGGGATGCAGGTTATGAGTTTGTTGTTGCCGGTCAGAAGACCTATAACGGGGTGGCCACACTGAGTAAACACTCCATCAGTGATGTCATCAGGTCAATACCAGGCTATGCCGACGGGCAACAACGCGTGCTGGCGGCAACCACAGGAAATATCAGTTTCCTGAACCTGTATGTACCGAACGGCTCGGAAGTCGGATCTGAAAAATATATCTACAAGCTTGACTGGTTTTCCAGGCTCCACCCGTTGGTCAGGGAATTGCTTGAAAAAAACAACCATGCTGTTGTACTGGGTGACTTCAATATTGCGCCTGAAGATCGGGATGTCCACGATCCTGATGAGTGGGAAGGTAATGTACTGGTCAGCCCGGAGGAACGGGCCGGATACAAGGCCTTGCTTGAACTAGGCCTGAACGATTGCTTCCGACTTTTTGCGCAGGAGGAGAAGAGTTTTTCCTGGTGGGACTACCGGGCAGCCGCCTTTCGTCGCAATCGTGGACTGCGCATTGATCACATCCTTGCGAGCCGGGATCTGGCCAGGCAATGTACCCGTTGCTATATCGACAAGTCCCCCAGAAAACATGACAAGCCTTCAGATCACACGCCGGTGGTTGCAGAATTTGACCTGTAATACGTTATTCCCGATGGAAAAAACACAGGAACAGCCATTACGGAAATAGGCCTCACATCAAGGCAATCCTGAACCTGTCATGCCGGTAAATTCCCGTTGCGTCATCCCCTGCTTTGACATAAACTTCACGCCCCCGGAAAAAGGATACCAGTACAAGTTAGAGCGTGATCGGTAATGAAACCAGAAATACACCCCGCATATGAAGAAATCCAGGTTACCTGCAGCTGTGGGAGCATTTTCAAAACACGCTGCACACATACACAGGAACTCCATATTGAGGTATGTTCCCAATGTCACCCGTTTTATACGGGCAAGCAGAAGATCGTGGATACCGCCGGGCGCGTTGACAAATTCCGGCGTAAATACGGCATGTAACCACCCGCAGGACCCAACAGTCTTCCAGCAAAAAGGCGCCTCTGAAAGGCGCTTTTTACTTTCTGTCAATTACGTATTACTGGCACAGCTGGCAACCGTTTTATTCACATTGCCTGTGCGGGCAGATGTGGATCAGGACATCTGCACCGCCGGCAGCAGGGGTGAAATTGCGACAATAAAGCATGTCATTGACGGTGATACAGTAATCCTCAGCGATCAACGCAGGGTAAGACTGATCGGGATTGATACCCCCGAGATCGGCCACGATGGCCGCCCATCCGAACCAGGTGCCTACCAGGCCAGGGAGTTCCTCAGAAAAATACTGGCACAGAATCCTTCCGTCCGTTTGATTTACGATCAAGAACATTTTGACCGTTATAATCGGACACTGGCCCATCTGTTCCTGCCTGATGCTACCAATGTACAGGCAGCACTCCTGTATGAAGGCATGGCAACACCACTGACGATACCACCCAATCTGCAATTTACCGATTGTTATCAGCAAAAAACCGGGATTGCGATACAACGCCGGCAAGGCCTCTGGTCATTGCCACAATATCAACCCATGCCCGTCGTAAAAATGGACGGGACGGAACGTGGCTATCACATCATCACAGGTCAGGTAAGGCGTGTAAAAGAGAGTCGCTCTTCCATCTGGATCCAGCTGGAGGCAAATGTGACACTGCGAATTCAACGGTCGGATCTGCCTTATTTCAAGGGAATGAATCTGGACAAACTCGCGGGAGAAACGGTGCAGGCACGTGGCTGGCTATCCCTGCGAAACAATGAATTGAGAATGCAATTGCGTCACCTGGTCGATCTGCAGATATCAGGAACAATTCCCGGGAACTGATCTTTATTCATTTCTGTCGTAATATCCGGTCATGCAAAGCATCCCCCTGTACAGCCTCATCACCCTGCTGCTGATTTGCAGCGGCTGTGCTGTTAATCCCGTTACCGGGCAACAGGATCTGGTCCTGCTCTCTGAACAGGATGAAATCGCCCTTGGGCGCCAGTCCCATCAGCAAGTCCTGCAACAGTATGACGTCTACGATAACAAGGAGCTGCAACGTTATGTTCAGGATACCGGCGCGAAGATTGCGGGGAAAAGCCATCGTAACAATCTGATCTACCGCTTCACTGTCCTCGACAGCAAGGATATCAATGCCTTTGCCTTGCCCGGCGGCTATATCTACATCACCCGCGGACTCCTCGCCTATCTGAAATCAGAGGCTGAACTGGCGGCCGTCCTGGGCCATGAAATCGGGCACGTCACGGCACGGCATTCCGTCAGACAATACAGTGCCGTACAACTGGCCAATATCGGGGCCACACTCGGCTCAATCCTGATCCCGGGCATGAACCAGCCGATGACGAACCAGTTGGTACAGGTATTCGGGACAGCACTGCTGAGGGGTTACGGCAGAGAACATGAACTGGAAGCCGACGGTCTGGGGGCAGAATACCTGGCCCGCAACGGCTATGACCCGGAGGCCATGCTGGATGTCATCCGCGCCCTGAAGTCTCAGGAACAGTTTGAAACCCAGCTGGCCCAGGCGGAAGGAAGGGAGCCCAACATCTACCATGGCCTGTTTTCCACACACCCGGATAATGACACCCGCCTGCAGGAGGTGATCACACGCGCCCGTAAACTGAAAGCAGCAGTCCCCAACGCCTATTCAGGACAAGGGCAATTTATGCACCTGGTAGATAATATGATCTATGGCGACAGTCCACACGACGGGATCGTCAGGGGTCGTCGTTTTTTCCATGCCGACCTTGGTTTCACGATCAGTTTTCCACAAGGATGGAATGTCAGAAACCTGCCGGACAGCCTGATCCTGGTTGCTCCCAACGGGGAGGCATTGCAGCAACTATCCGTAGAGGATATCAACGAACGGATACCACCCAGGCAGTTCATGGCGCAGCGACTTGGCCTGGCCAATCTCTCCCGGGAGGGGGCGGTGAATATTCATGGGCTTGACGCCTATACCGGCATCGCTGTCATCAATACCGACTTTGGGCGGCGTCCGGCCCGTTTTAATGTGATCTATTTTAATAATCAGGCCTATATCCTTGCCGGGATAACAAAAAATCCCGATGCAATAGGCCTGTTTGATCCGGCCTTTCAGGAAACCGCCAACAGTTTTCACAGCATGACACCCAATGAACAGGTACTGGCGATGCCTTTGCGCCTGAAGATTATGCAGACAGAGGAATCGACCAACTTCAGACAACTCGCCAGCCAGTCCCCACTGGAACACAATGCAGAGCAGCTACTACGCCTGCTGAATGGTAAATTTCCCGAGGGGGAACCTCATCCGGGTGAGTTGATAAAAATAGTGCAATGACACCACCCGCAATCAGGCGGGGGTGTTACAAATTAGCAGGTTAATCTAAGGCTGTTTCTAGTTTTTTTACTTAAGCTATTGCTCCTTTTGGTAATCGCAAATTATCCACATTTTTTGTGGATAACTATGTGGATGATTTGCGAACAGGTGTCTATGACCAGCACTGCCATGCCCTTTGTTACAAAACTGCTAAAAATTGACCATATTTATATATATTAAATATAATCAATTAGTTATGCCTATTAATGCGGCCTTCATGGCATCCTTGGACCTACTCCAGACAATTGGTTCATCACAGGTAGCCGCCATTGTGTATAAAAGCAGATAGTTGCCGCGGTTTCCGTTATATAAACCGGAACTTATCCCCGGTTTCACATTCCAAACTGGTGACGATGAAATTCTGCCTGGTCCTCCCAGGGCAGATAATGAACCCGGCCTCCCCAGCCGGGTATTTTTGGCCCCGGTTACCTTCCTCCCCTTAATAATACCGGGGCCAGTTTTTTTATGTAAAAACGCCCGGCGACAGCACTGTAATTTCAGTGTCAGCGGATGGACTTCCTAACCAGCAACCCAGAATCGAACGGGCCTCATCAACACCGGTTTGCTTCAACGCGGAAAACAGTTGTACGCTCTGGCAACCCGGTTGCAAACGGGTTTTTACCTGCTTCAGGGTGTTCATTCCGGCCCCGCGGGACAGTTTGTCGGATTTATTCAACAGGATATGTACGGGTCTGTCAGTGGCCTGGCATAAGTTCAGCATCTGCTCATCAAACCTGGTCAGAGGGTGACGAATATCCATAATAAGCATCACTCCTTTCAAGGAAACCCTGGCCTCAAAATAACCGTTGAGCAGCGCAATCCAGTGTTGTTTTACCTCTGCAGGCACCTTCGCGTATCCATAGCCTGGCAGGTCAACCAGTCGAATACCCTCCCGATACTCAAAAAAATTCAACAACCGTGTTCTGCCGGGGGCCTTGCTGATCCGTGCCAGCGAATTTTTACCTGTGATCGAGTTAATTACACTTGATTTCCCGGCGTTGGAACGGCCTGCGAAGGCAACTTCCACACCAATATCACGTGGCATTTGTTGCAGGGTATGGGCGCTCACCAGATATATTATCTGGTTGTACCATCCTGCTGAAAAAGCATTTTTATCGGACATAATTGTTCCTTGACGGTTGAAGTCATCTATTTTTACACGATAAGATGTATCAAACTTGCTATGTCACCATGATACCTGTCAGATAATTATAATTTTATAAGGATAAAAAGAATGAAAAAGCTACTTTTTGCTGCCACATGCATGCTCATCACAATGACTGTCTATGCCTTCGCAGAGGGCGGGGATCCAGCCAAGGGCAAGGAAAAATCGATGGCATGTGCCGCCTGTCACGGGGCTGACGGCAACAGCCCTACACCCATCTGGCCAAGTCTGGCCGGGCAACATGCCCCTTATATTGAAAAGCAATTGAAAGATTTCCTGGCAGGCGCCCGGAAAAATGAGCAGATGTCAGCCATGGCATCCGTATTGACCCAGGATGATATTCCTCATGTTGCGGCATACTATGCCAGCCAGAGTATCAGGCCGGGCGCCGCCAGAAAAGAGCTGGTTAAAACCGGTGAGAAGCTGTATCGCGCTGGCGACAGCAAGTCTGGAATCGCTGCCTGCATGGGCTGCCACGGGCCAGCCGGTAAAGGCAACATGCCAGCCGGCTTCCCTTCATTGCACGGCCAGCAGGCGACCTATACCGCGACACAGTTGAAGACCTATAAATCAGGCGATCGCAGCAATGATCTCAATTCGGTTATGCGGTTAATTGCAGCACGCATGACAGACAGTCAGATGGAAGCCGTCGCTGATTACATTCAGGGATTATATTGAGTAACGGGCAACCTGAACCGGGTGTATAAAAACCTGTCAAACTAGCCGGATACGGATTCATACAATCCCGCTGCCTCGTGCTGTTTGTATGTGCTGCAAAAACGGAGTGCAGACAGGCAACTCATGTAAATCCGTGTTGTGAACACTGAACAATCGTAATAACCAGGGGAAATCCAGATGAAGCTCACCATACGGACAATCTATGTGTTGACATTGTCATTCCTGTTCGTTTTTAACGTGTATGCCGGACAACCCTATGTACGTATCCAGCCCCCCCAACCTACCCAGACCGAAGATAAAATAGAAGTGGTAGAGGTTTTCTGGTATGGCTGCCCGCATTGTTATGAATTTGAACCTTATCTGGAAAAGTGGCTGGAAAACAAACCCGCTGACGTTGAATTCCGGCGTATGCCAGGTGTCTTCAGGGATTCATGGATCCCTCACGCCCATGCCTTTTATACCGCAGAGAAACTGGGTGTTCTGGACATCATCCACAAACCCTTGCTGGACGCGATTCACAAAAACAAACAAAACCTGTTCAATGAAGAGTCATTAAAGGAATTTTTTGTCAAACACGGCGTTGATGGTGACGCTTTTACGGAGATTTTCCATTCCAATGAGGTAGAAACCAGGGTCAAGCAGGCCTTTGTCATGGGGCAGCGTTATGGTTTGACCGGTGTCCCGGCCATTATTATCAATGGCAAATATCGCACCGGTGGTGATCTGGCCGGGTCCCTGCCTGAGGTGCTGCCGGTCATCGACAGTCTGGTTGAACAGGAAAGGGCAGAAATCAATAATCAGTAACCGCCGCCCGGGAGATTCCTGGTAATCACCACGGGGATCCATCACCCCCTGTTTCAAAACCCCTGAAGCCAGGTATATGCATTCCGGTGCAGGTCTGTCCTGCGGGTGCATGGCAGGCATTACAACCCGGACAGGACGCGCAAAAAAATTGACCATTTGATCCGGGACGTACAAAATCCCTGCCATGGTTAACAAGCAACCAATACAGCCAATCCCGTTATTACTCACCGCTGTGCTGGTTGCGATCACCCTCTCTCTCTTATGGTCCTATTTCTGGGCAGGGCAGCAGCGGCAATTCGGTTCGATGACCGGATTCTACGAAACCCGCATCAAAAAACTGGAACAGCAGGCGCAGGAATATGTACAGACACAACAGGAATTGGTAAGCACGCTGACAAAGGCGCAGGAAGACCGCGTGACCAGCGAAACAAATCTTGCCGAAGTCACTGCAGAGCTGGGACGCGCCAATGACCGATTGACCACCATCGAACAGGAAGACTGGCAATCCCGTTATACCGCTGCGACAACGGAAATCGGGGAACTGACTACCCGCCTCGAGGAACTGGAATTGAGGCGTGAGGTTGAAATACACGATCTCGAAGAACAAACAAATATTCTGGCAGATCACCGGCGCTTCCTTGAAATTGAACTGATATCCCTTGCGTTTGATCAGGATGAGCTGCGTGAATCCTGTCGTGGGATCCGGTCTCTCGTAACCGGCATGGAAAATGAACTCATCCTCCTGGATTTCGAAACAGATGCCATTCGTGAATTCCATACGATGAAACAGCAGCAATCAAAACAGGCTTGCGAGAACCGCCTGGCAAAACTCCGGTCGGAGCTGGATCAGGCAAATCAGGAAACGATCCAGACCGTACAGCAAACGGCAGCCGTAGCTGATGAACCACCCGTCACCCCGATAAAACAGGACAGCACCTATCGAAGCGTCCGGCTGGAATCACTGATCAATGCCATGCAGAATCAAGATTCAGGCAACAGGAAGGAAATACTCATCCGTATTATCCCCACAATCCCGGATGGCATCACCGGTGACGAACTGGCGCTGCTATTGTCCGGGATGAGCAGTACAGATGCCTTGCATGTGATTCAAGCGGCTGATCAACAGATCAGGCGACCGCTGGATGCAAAGGCACTGGAAAGAATTACCAGCCACCTGGATGCAGGTGCAGCCGAACTGGCAGTTGAAATCCTGTCCGCACAGGCGGGAGACGGGACCGAAGGCAGAACACAATAATAAAAGGGGGCCTTGCGGCCCCCTTTTATTCATATCAGATACAGTCTTACTTGTTGTTGATATACATAGTGACTTCAAAACCAAACCGGATGTCACTGTATTCGGGTGTCTGCCATTTCATAGTCGTATCCTCGTTAATGTTTATGTGTTTAAAGAATTATCAGTAACAAGTCTTACTTGTTGTTGATGTACATGGTGACTTCAAAACCAAACCGGATGTCACTGTATTCGGGTGTCTGCCATTTCATATTCGTAATCCTCTTAAAGTGTGTTGTTATATCTAAAATCGTTTCAGTAAGTCTGTTATAGATAGTGCAGAATGCGTGCCAGAAACCGACTATCCCCTGTAAAAATATTATTTTATATATATATCAACACGTTAAGCAACACTGATGAATGAACATATTTTTTTATGTAAGGGGGAGTTCCAATCTGGCTCGGTTCTAATTAACCATAAAATTGGTTATGGATAACCATTCCTGTACAGATCCGGTATGTCAACCGACCGTTTGCTCAGGTCGGGGGCCGTTATTATGTCAATCCAGCGAGGTTAATCCGGAAAATTAAGCCGGGGATCAGAAAAATAATCGGTAAATCCGTGCAAACTGGCACCAACGCAACCCGGACACCTGTCCTTATGCCGTGTTTTAATGTCTCCGTGACCACCAGTGCAAGCAGCGGACCAGGGGCAAGACCAGCCGAGATGCCCAGTACTGCCCCGGTAACCAGAAAATAGATCATTTCAGACAATCACAGGCAGAGACAGGGAGAACATCTGCCTGTTCAATGCAATGGTTTTATTAAATCGTTTGTACTCGATAACAATTCATCCGCGACGGAAACGGGATCACCTGGCTGATGATCCGTCGGTGTCGGCATCCGGTTTCTTCAGTTTTTCATAATCGACAAAAACGAGGTAATCATAGGGGAGCATGGGAAAATCCGGTAACTCAACATTCATGATTTCGACCTTGTCTACCTCGCTGATTTTAAGTACCCGTGTACCCACCAGCACATAGGAACCCGGCAGGCGCCTGAACACTGAGTGAGGGATCCCGATCCCGTAACGTATGTGATTACCCCCGGCAATGATGACCATATGCCGGTTCTGTCCGTCCGGGCTGTTTAGATAACGCACGGCATTTTCAGCCATGGCTTCATCCCACAGGGCCTGTACACGCCGAAATCCCTCCAGACCATTTTTACCTTTCGCATGGCCCCCGTAGAAGGCGCGCACAAGCGCGTCCCGGTACGGGTTATTTATGTCCATATCGGGAAGTTGCCGACGCTCGTCTTCCGGAAGTTCGGAGAAATCCATTTTTGCAACCGCATGCACCAGGGACTTCGGAACATTGAGACCAATGACCGGTATGCCGTTCTCCCTGGCAAACAGGAGCAAGGGCCGATAATAATCAAAATCAACGTTCCAGTGCTCTTTCCATTTCGATTCACTGAGGAATTCCGCTTCGGTTGACTCACCGGCAACCCAGCGTCGCAATGCCTCCTGTTGCCCGGGTATAAACATTTCCATTCCTATGGCTATCTGCCCGGACCAGCGTTTTGCCATGGCCTGCACCACCTTCAGCTGCAGACGATGGGAAGCCATATCATTATGGGCCTCACCCACATAAGCGATGCGGACATCCGTGACCGCTTGCAGCATGTTTTCCTCGTTTACGAAAACCCCCGTTCGCATATGCAGGATATCCCCTGTTACCGGGGGCCGTGATGGCGTATAGGGCGCCTCTGGATTACTTCTTGTGCTGGCGGTATTGCAACCGGTCGTGGCCATGATCAGAAACAACAACAGGACCACCCCGGCGTTACCAGTAGCCGATATCCTGTGATAGTGCAGCATAGAGTTACCCTCCACTGTCATTGCCAGTCCGCGATAAATAAGTTTGTCTCACCCTTGATCTTGCCATTGCGGTTAGAGGCAAAGACGAGCCTCTTCCCGTCATGGCTAAACATCGGAAAACCATCAAAACCCGGATAAAAAGTAATACGCTGCATTGCCCTGCTTTCAATGTCCAGCAGGTAGAGATCGAAATTGCGTCCCTCGTGGTCATCGACATTGGACGCAAATATAATGTGCCGGCCATCGGGATGCCAGTAGGGTCCAAAGTTGGCGGCACCATTCCTTGTCAGCTGGACGGGTCTTCGCTTGGCGAGATTCATGATGTAGAGATCCAGCTTCCCGGGACGGATCAGTCCCTGCCCTAGAAGTGCCTGGTAATCCGCCAGCGCATCTCCTTCCGGACGTGAGGCGCGCCATACGATCCACTGACCGTCCAGGGAAAAGAAAGCACCCCCATCGTAACCCGCTGCCTGCGTCAACTGTTCCACACCCGTACCATCCGGATTCATCAAAAACAGTTCCAGGTCACCACTACGCGCCGATGTGAACACGATCCTGTCCCCCAGCGGGGAATATACGGCCTCGGCGTCATAACCTTCCGTTTCCGTCAAGCGCACCAGATTGCCCCCCTCCGGGTCTGCTTTAAAAATGTCATAGCCCCTGTACAGGGGCCAGACATAACCCTGTGAATAATCCGGTTTCGGCGGACATTTTTCATCACGGAGATGGGTGGATGCATAGAGGATCGATTTATTGTCGGGTGCAATAAACGAGCAGGTGGTTGTCCCCTTGCCTGAAGAGACCTGCCTCTGTTTTGTGCCATCTGCATCCATGCGGTAGATGGCATCACAGGCCGATGTCCCGCGCGTTGACTGGAATATCAACTCCTGTCCGTCATGGGAAAAATAGGCCTCTGCATTCTGACCTCCAAAGGTCAACTGGCGCAGATTGGCCAGATGGGTTTCACCGTCAAGCTGCAAACCTGCTACAGACGCGGTTGCCGGTTTATCCGCACTCTTATCTTGCGCCTGTCCGCCGGGGCAGACGGCAAATGTAACTATCATGACAATCATCAGACTTTTATACTTATACATTGACCAGTCACCATTTCCTCAAGTTGTTAACGGGCAATCACATTCATCGAAATCGACAGCTCCATCCCGTCACGGACGATATGGACGACAACCGCATCACCTGGTTGCAATATACGAAGTGCGTCTGAGAAGTCGCGCAGATTATCAACCCGTGTATCATTCAGCCGGATGATGATATCACCCTCCCTCAGTCCCGCCTTTACCGCCGGTGTATCCGGGCCCACCCCGGAAAGTTTGACGCCCTTGCCCGTGTAAGCATAGTCCGGTACGGTACCGAGAGAGACGCGTCGCCCTTGCTGTGACAAACGGGTCTCCGGTTGATCACGAATCACGGCATTCTGATCCGAAGGCGTCTGGCTCAAGGGTTCCGGCCGGGATGCCAGGTATTCCAGCACCTCTTTCACAACAGCGGCAGTCTTTACCAGACCCTCCGTATCAATTTTATCAACGGTGTCGGTCGGCCGATGATAATCCGGGTGTGGACCGGCAAAGAGCTGCACCGCAGGGATACCGGCATCGAGAAAACTCTTCTGATCGCTGGAACCGATGTCATCCCGGATCGGTTTCACCGGAACACCGGTTACATAGCCTGCGCCACGAAAGACAGGTTCCCACTCCCGTGCCGAACCACTGCCCATGACCAGTAATTCCCTTGCACCCAGTCTGCCGATGGTATCGAGATTCAGCATGGCGATGATCTTTTCATGGCCGCCTTTACTGGCCTGGACATAGTGCGTGGAACCCAGCCTGGACGCCTCTTCGCCGGTAAACGCGACAAATTGAATGGTACGCTGCGGTTGCCATTGATCCCCCAGGGTACGTGCCAGTTCCAGCATCACGGCGACCCCGCTGGCATTGTCATCCGCCCCCGGATGAATCTTGCCTTCCTCCCCCTTGTACACATCGGGCCAGCCATGTCCCAGGTGATCGTAATGTGCGCCGATGACGATGCTCTGGTCTTTCCAGTCCGGATTTGTCCCAGGAAGCACACCCACCACATTCCTCAACGCAATCTGATCCGGGTCGTCCCTGATCCGGACATACCAGGATTGAAAATAGCTGGTTGGCGTATCCCCTCCCGGTTGCAGCCCGGCCGCCCGAAACACATTGGCGATAAAGTTGGCGGCATGTTCCAGTTGTGTGCTGCCAAGGCCACGGCCCTCCATCTCTTCCTTCGCCAGGTATGTGATATCGTCGCGCATGCGCTGTGCCGAAAAAATGGCTGGTGGTGGTATGAGTGCGCTCCGTGGTTTCAGTTTCGCGGGTGTGTCTGTAACCTCCAGTCCGTCATTCTGTTGCACCGGGACCGACATGGGTGAATGAATTACTGGCCATTGCCCCTTGATCACATTGTCCGGTTCATCTCCGCTGAATCCAAGGTAACTGTACTTGCCATAATGCGGCAGTTTTCTCTCCAGACCGGGCATGGCCTTCACGTTATCGGCAGCGACCCAGGCCAGGGCATATTCGGGATTCGAGGGATGCCGCGCCAGGACAACGACGCTGTTTTTCGCACGACTTAATTCTTCCCCTCTCACGCGCAGTTCATTCCCGGCATCGGTGAAGTCATGGTCAGCAAGGACTGAAATAATGACAGGACGAAACCGGTTCTCCCATCCGAACAGCCAGATCGCACGATCCCCAGGCAGTTCCGTGATCTCGTTGTCATAGCCGATCTCTATCTGTGCCGTCCGCCCCTGTTGCCAGGCACTGGCCAGATCCGCATAGCCCTTGCGGATCACCGGGGGCGCGTCCGCAGGTAACACCAGCAAGGCCTGTTCGGCTCCAAAGGCCTGGCTGATCGCAGGCGGGATCTCGTTGCGATCCAGACGCCGGAAGACATCGAACTCGGGATCAATATCCAGTCGTAGCGGTCGCGCCGGGACATCCAGTCGCAATAAGTATTCCTTACTATCCATGACCACCGAGGTCTGAAAGGCCTCGGCCGTCCCCTGCATGTGAACGGCAATGGGCAGGATTAACCGGCAGGGTGGTCCCGCCTGGATCTGTTCGATCACCGCTGTCAGGATATAACCACCAGACTCCTTGCCGGGCGTTGCCTCCGCCCCGTAAACACGCAGTGCTGGTGCCCCGCTACGTTGAACCCATTGCTCAAAGAAGGCGGCCAACGAGTGACCGCCAACCTCGCTGAACACGGAGGCGAGATCATCAAAACCGGCTACCGTGAACTGATAGCGTTGATAAAACCGGCGCAGCGCCTCTGTGAAGGTGGCGTCACCGAGTTCCCGGCGCAGCATATGAAACAGCATCATGGTTTTGCCATAACCAACTGCCTCGGTCACCGAATCATGCCGGCCGCGGAATTCGCTGAGCGGGAAGTCCTGATGCTCGCGCACATAATCCGTATATTTCTGGAGTGTCGCGCGCCGGTATTCACTGCCTTCCCCCTGTTGCTCTTTGATAAGATGATCGGCGAGATAACTGGTCAGCCCTTCTGACCAGTTGCCACTGTCAAAATCGACATAGACCGAGTTACCCCACCAGTTGTGCAGGATTTCATGCGGGTAGGACGAGTGCAGGATAAACGGCAGACGGATGACCTTGGAACCCAGCAGGGTAAAGGACGGCATACCATAACCGGTCTCCCAGAAATTCTCGACCAGGGCAAACTTGGGATACGGATAGGGACCAAGCAGCTGTTGATACATCTGCAGATAGCGGACAGTTGCCTCCAGATATTTCCGGGCGAGCTCAGGCTCAGGTTGACGCAGCATAACCATTGCATCGATGCCGTCGGTCGTTTCAAGGTATTCCGTCAAGGCACCCGCGACAAGGTAGATCTCTTCCTGGGGTTGATCGGAGACCCAGGTCTCCGTGATTCTTGCTACCTGATCCGCCCGTTGTGTGCGCCTGCCCTGGGTAATCGCACGCCAGCCTGCGGGCAGTTCCACCTCCATGCTGAATGTCATCAGCCTGTCTTCGAAAAACGGATACCAATAGCTGGACCCGGCCAGAAACGAGCCTTCACTTGAGACTATCCCCGGCGAAACAGGGAAACTGCGCGCATACTCTTCACCCTGCTGTTCGATGGGATGAAAAATCGGACCGGCATATCTGAGTGTAAATTGATACACGCCAGCGGCCAGATGGACTATATAACTTTCAAGGGGAATACCCCGGCTGCGCAGCGCCGGATCCATATCGGAGGCGCGACCGGTTTGTTGTTCCGGGAGTTGACTGATCTCGGCACCTACTCCCTGCACCTCGGGATTCAGCCCATGGTGAAGCTGGAACCGGACAGGGCCATTTCGTTTTTCCGGCAGGGTGATCGTATCCACTACCGAAATTTTATGCGTATCAGGGACCAGCACGACCTTGAGTTCATGGTGGATCTGGCAGAATGACGGGGATGGTGCGGCCAGCAACCACGTGGCGATAACAGGAACAAACAGCGATCGGTACCGGTACATCATAGTTAATCCAGGGGGCAAAGCGACTGGATTAGGGTACCAACCTGTGTCAGCCACCATGTCCGGACTGGCTGCATTTCTCAATGGCGATCGCGT
>MGXK01000081.1:2339-2673 GCA_001802375.1 Gammaproteobacteria bacterium RBG_16_51_14 | reverse complement strand
CTTCCATTTCCCTGAGAAAGTCATCTGCCGCCTTTGCAAGCGGGCCGCCCGCATCCAGCTCCTTCACCTTGTTCAGCGTGGTTATCGCTTCATCATGCCTGCCCAGCGATGACAGCATGAAACCCTTGCTCAACCAGGCATGTTTATAGACAGGATCAGCTGCAATGGCCCTGTTGATCGTATCTAATCCCTTTTCCTGGTCACCGATGTAAAAATAGGAAAGCCCGAGGTCATTCAGAATATCGGGATTGGCCGGATGGATGGAAACCGCCTTCTCGTATACCGGTATCGCCTCCTGGTAGCGCTGGGACTCGAAAAAGGCGTCCCCGAGATC
>MGXK01000081.1:2195-2303 GCA_001802375.1 Gammaproteobacteria bacterium RBG_16_51_14 | reverse complement strand
ACTGGCCTTCAGACTGTCTATCCTGGCGGCGGCAGGGTCCACCAGGGCCCCCTGGCCCGGGGCTCCCGCTACACTGCTGGAATCACTGGCCGTGTTACCGGCACTTTC
>MGXK01000081.1:1340-2099 GCA_001802375.1 Gammaproteobacteria bacterium RBG_16_51_14 | reverse complement strand
CATAAATGTGGTTGGTTTCAAAATCAAATGGTTCAGGGACATGGTAACGTTACATTCTTGCCGGACGGAATGCTAACAAAAAAATCCGGACAAGTCTGATCCGAAATAGCGGATCGGCATTACGTATGCATAGAAACTGACGCAAAAAATAACCGCCTGCATACCTGCAAGGTGTCCATGCACATCAATATAAAACATGACGATTAAACTCAAGCGCGCACTTTTGCGCGGCGCCTGGAGTGACTTGTTAGAGGCCGCTGATGCGCGGCGCTGTAAGCGTCCAGTAGTCTCCGGATCATCTTCTGATACTGCGTATCCCGCTTCTTTGCCTCGCGTTTGAAAAAATCAACACTGGCACGGCTCAAGGCAATCGTCACCTTTACCGTATCGTCGCGAAAGGCGAGGTCGTCCGGAGAGGGAAGAAAGTCCGGGACGATTTTGACCTTGCCCATAGGCTCATCGGTATATTTGATTTTGTCGTTCATAGATCTGTTTCCCTTTTCTCCAATACCCTGCACCATAAATTCGAATGATGCCGTGTCTGTACGTGAAACGTACCGTCAGCACCCCGTCACCGACCTTTCCAAGGCAGTAGTAGCGCTTCTCCGCACTGCCGTGCGCCAGATCTTCTGTAATAACGCGATGCGGATCGGCAAAAGCAAACTGCGCTTCCGAAAACGAGATGGCATGCTTCACCTGATTCAGGAGATCCTTCTCCAGGTCCCACTCAAAGCTATCCTTGCTCATGATTGAAGTATA
>MGXK01000081.1:865-1334 GCA_001802375.1 Gammaproteobacteria bacterium RBG_16_51_14 | reverse complement strand
ATATGGCTAAATAGCCATACAAATAGATGGGCTGGTAACCCCAGCCTTCTGCTAAAGGGGAATTATTTTACTTGCCCTGCCTATTTAATAAATAAATTTGTCCTTTTTTATCCTTGTTATACCGGTGCAATATCATTTTGAAACCTTTCCATTGCCGGAGAAAGATCTGACGTTAATGCCCAGTAGTTTGAGATTGCCCGTTCAAGCATGTCTTTGGCCTCCTCAATCGCGTCAAACTCAACAGAAAAGGGTTGACCTTCACCCCAGTGCTTCAGAGCGTTGCGGGCATAGTTGGCACGTTCCGCGACTTGCGATGGGTTCAGTGGTCGCCCATAAAGCCGTTCAAAAATAGCCGAGACTGACGTCTTGATGGATTCAAGGCGCGGTTCTTTTCCTTGTACCTTAAGTAGTTGCCCAAATATTTCGTCCGCTGCCCCAGATAGTGTAATTGTCGAATAGTAATCTACGC
>MGXK01000081.1:318-858 GCA_001802375.1 Gammaproteobacteria bacterium RBG_16_51_14 | reverse complement strand
GTAAAGGCGAAGTGCAGTTTCTAGCTGCGTGAGTGCCATTTGCCTTCGATCATGCTGACTAAGGGTCACTATTTATTCTCATGATGGTATAACTACTGAGCTGTGGGGTGCGAACTTCATAGCAGTGAAGCGTTCCAACGAGCGATTGGTTAGAGAACAACATAATTCAGTCCATATAGGATGAAAAGGACAAATAAGGATGCCCAACAACTATATTCAACTGTGACCACTCGTATTGCCAAGTTTCGAGCCTCAGGTGGCACTACCCCCTTGTGCTTTTTTACCCAAAGAAAGCGAGTACGATAGCTTTTCCTCAGAACCGTACTTGCCTCCACCTGAAACTCTCCACCAGAAACGGTAAGCTTTAATACCTTCTTTGCGCCCCCGGCTACATAGAATAGAGCAATGCTGATGTAAACAATAAGAAACAACGCAATCCATCCAGTTATAGTTTCCATGATTGTTCTCTAACTATTAAGTAGTGGACCTGCATGTCCGGTTTATATCGGACATTCCGGGGGTGTAAAAACCTGACTTCCT
>MGXK01000081.1:0-235 GCA_001802375.1 Gammaproteobacteria bacterium RBG_16_51_14 | reverse complement strand
TTCTTGATCAAGTCTGTTCCACCCTCCGGATTAGTCATTGTGGAATGTAAGGGATAAGGCTAACACATTGAGATTGCCCCTGCGAGATCCCCTTATGCCTTGCCGTTCTGTTCATAATCGATAGCGAAAAGCGCACATGAATGTGCGCTTTAGCCCACCGGATCAGGGATGAGTCCTGTGGGCGACGCGTAAGCGATTATGAACAGAACGGGGAGTCGTAGACCAAGGCATCGGG
>MGXK01000080.1:14163-14693 GCA_001802375.1 Gammaproteobacteria bacterium RBG_16_51_14 | reverse complement strand
TCACCTGTCTTATAGCACTTTCTGGATGCGTGGGTCCCACCACACTGCGAGTTGATCCAAATGATGCAGCCGTAGCCCTTGAAGCTGAAAAACAAATGGAATTTGCGCTCAAGGAAGCAATACGGAATCAAGAGCGTTTGCAAATAGTAGCGTGGCCACTTTTGAAAGCGGGACTTCCACTATGTATTGATAGAAACCGATGGGCTATTGGTGTTCATTATGCCAATAAACATGACTTCGAAAATGAGATGCAGGACACTGCTATATCATTTTTAGGGGCAGGTGAAGTTCCCCAAGCCTATATTGTTATCAATGGTTCACCGGCAGCACAAGCGGATATACACGAGGGTGATGTTATTTTGTCCGTGAATGGGGAATCAACACCTGTGGGTAAGGATGCTACAAAGAAACTGGCAGAACTTATAAAAGAAAAAGCTACAGATGGTAATGAAATTGAACTAGAGGTTCGGCAGGATGGTATTACGAAAATCATCAAGGTAACCCCAATACAAATATGTGATTATCCTCTC
>MGXK01000080.1:12607-14131 GCA_001802375.1 Gammaproteobacteria bacterium RBG_16_51_14 | reverse complement strand
TGCAGACGGGAACAATATCATCGTATTTCAAGGCATGATGGATTTTGCTAATACTGATGATGAACTTTCGTTAGTTATAGCGCATGAACTTGCACATAACAATATGCGCCATATAGAAGCACAAAAGACTAATTATGCCATTGGTTTTTTATTCGATATTCTTTTTAGTGGATTCACGGGTGTTGATATAGGAATCAGGAATGCTGCTGCTAAGGCATATAGTAAGGAATTTGAAGCCGAAGCTGATTATGTCGGTATGTATATTTTAGCCAAGGCAGACGGAACATTAGATAATGCACCTGATTTTTGGAGGCGCATGGGAGTACGAGAACCGGGGTCAATTCAAAAAAACTACATGGCATCCCATCCATCAACGCCAGAAAGATTTGTGTCTCTTGAAGAGACAATTAAGGAAATAAAACATAAACAAGAAATAGGGCAGGAATTGATGCCTAATATTGATGAGGGTTCAAGGAGTAAGAGAGAGCCACCGCCTAAAACACAACTCAGTTTTGGTTCTTAGGTCATACCTTTGAATAAATGGGTATTAGCCGCTCATTTAATGGCGGCAAGCAGAACGCATACGGTGCCAGGTCTTGAAACTTGAAAGCAAAGATATATGCAAAATTCAAGACCTGGCACCAATCTCACTGCGTGTGGCCACTTTCTTCATGGCAATCCCGCCATGCATCTGAGCAATGGGAATACGTTTGCCCGTGTAGTTCAGAATTGCGGGGCCATCCTCAATACGGGAAGGTTTCCCCTGTTTTAACAGCTTGATCCGGGCGCTGCCGCCGACAAGGTCAAATTCCACCTTGCTGCCCGGTGTAATCCCGAGTGCCAGCCGTATCCGTTTTGGAATAGTAACTTGTCCTTTACTTGTCACGGCTACCGTTGACATTGTGTTTCTCCAAAGTAATACAGGGTTATGTAGACAGCAAAATGATCATCATATTCCTTGAGACGCCTCACCACTTCCATGTAACTGAGGGCTTTTGGCATCTACGCGCGATCCAGTGCGAAATCCTTGCTGAAATTGGCAATCTCGTGGGCATGCGGCAGCGCCAACCCACCCACCTGGTATTCCGACTCTGTATCGTCGATGGCGTTCGACAGGGCGCGCAGACGGTCCTGGCTGACCTGGGCAAACAAGCCCCAGAATGCCGGTTCCGCTGGATGAAAAATGAGATCAGGATCATTTTTGAAACGGGCAAAACTGATTTGCATTTCCATCAGTTCCTCTAACTCCGCAAGGGCTTTTTTAAAGGTCTTCCCGTATCCACGGAGATCTATTTCAAGGGCTATGGCAACCCATTGACCTTCTTCCCGAAAACCCAGCACACTGATATGGATATCATAAAACTCAGGCGCAGATCTCTTGACAGCTCGTTTTTTTGCCATCTTTCTCCTCTTTTGGTTATAAGTTAATTTCCCCATGTTAACGGGAGATTATTATAATTTTGCCTGTAAATCAGATGGTTATAATGATATTAGTTATCATAGTAACCGGATACAGTCTAGCAA
>MGXK01000080.1:9940-12524 GCA_001802375.1 Gammaproteobacteria bacterium RBG_16_51_14 | reverse complement strand
CTGTCCACAACTCGGTCACGCCGTGATGTCTGCATAAAGCAGCAATACGCGCATCATGCACCTGGGGACCGCACGCCTTGCCGGACTGAAGAAGAGAACGTAATTGTTGCCAGTAGTCCTCTGATTCTGAAAGAAGCAGAAGGCTTGGGGATTCCAGCCAGGCATCGACCTGTGAGACGGCTTTTTCTAAAGGAGTCGGCGGAGCGTAGATCCGGGGATGGGTCACAATGGCAAGAAATTCATGAATGCATGGCCATGGAATCGCCCACGGCGCCTTTCCTTCAGCTAATTCAGCAATGCGGGCAAAGGCGGCATCGTGCCATGATGAATCTTCGCGATGCGAATAAACCAGAATGTTGCTGTCAACGGCGATCATCCGCCGCGGCCCTCATAGCTTATATCACGAAGCTGGTCCCAGGAGACGCCTGCAAGATGAGGCTGCAGGCCTTTCCCTTTGAACGTGGCTTTGCGAAGCTTGAAGCGTTCACGCTGACTGTGTTCGGAGATGACCCGGCGGAGCCCGGTCTCGATAAGGGCTTTCATGGTTGTGTGCTTCTGCCGCGCCACGTTGCGCGCTTCCTTGAAAAGGCTATCAGGTATCTGTACGGTTGTCTTCATATGGCTAACCATATTATGTTATATGGCAGGATGTCAAATGCTGTTCCTGTGAGAGGTTCAGGGTTAAACACAGCGACATAAATATTTGCTCATATCAACATTGCCTGTCATTCCGGCCCCGGATCGATGTCCGGGGTGACGGACCCGGAATCCAGCGTCTTTCCTGGATTCCCGCCTCGGCTTTGTCTCCTGAGTCGCACTACCTACTGCTTCCATGCAGTCGTTCGCGGGAATGACGATTTATGCGTATTTACTTTTGACGCTGTGTATAAATGATCGAAGTGATGTAGATGTTGGATAATGGCTGGACTCGTCAAGGCGTGACCGCCAGGCGATAAAGATGTTAATTTGCACTTGAAATTGACTCCACTGAACCAGGAATTTGTATCGGGAATTGACCCACATATAAATCCATTCCTGCTGATAAAAAGCAGGAGTGAATATGGGTGACTGAGGTGGTGATATTAAGTAATGTCAGGTTCCTGGCGGAGTTTACTCGGAAAGCGCGCGGATCTCGGCGTTGGTGTAGCGTAGTCTGGCGGACAATACCCTGGCGAGTCCTTCGAGCAGGTTGAGTGAGATCTTCTTGTGGGCATCGGCGAACACGTCGAATTTCTCGCGCGAGAGTGCATAGAGATCGGTGTCGGTGTAGGCAATTGCGCTGGCGGAGCGGGAGCCCTTGTCCAGAAATGACATTTCTCCGAAGAAGGCGCCCCGTCCGAAGGTACTGATATGGCGGCTGTGTTTCTGGTCTATCGGCAACATGATTCGGACCTCGCCCCGCCGTATCAGGAACAGTACCTCATCTGCATCGCCCAGCGCGAAGATCTGCTCACCGGCCTTGTAGGAGCGCATTTCCAGGCAGGCCTCGAGGGCGCCCATGGTTTCCTGCTTGCGGCCACGGAACAGTTCAATTTCGTGCAGCTCAAGGGGTTTTACTTCTCCACGCTCAAGCGATGCCTGCAACAGAATGCGGTTCTCCGTCCACTCAAGGGCATCACCGAGATCGTTGAAAACCATGACCTTGCTTTCCTTCTGGGTCAGGCCGACGTGATCAAAATACTCGTGCATGTCCCTGCCACTGGGAAGATTTTTTGGGATCTGGCTGAAGATAAGAAAGCCATTCCGTTCCGCCAGCATGTCCTTGATCTGTTCAAGTATGTGCGTGGCGGTGATGTCGACCGACTGTACCCGGCGCATATCGAGGATGACGTAGGTTCTCTTCTTGAGTTCCGGTTCAATCGCGGTATATAGCTGATCGGTCGTCCCGAAGAAGAGACTCCCCTGTAATTCAAAGATGACGGTCTGATCACCGCGCCGGGTCAGGATCTCCATTTCCTCCTGTATGCGTATCTGCTTTGAAAAAACGGTATTGCCAAAGGTTTTCCGGTGCACAATTTTGCCGCCGATCTGCTCCCGGATGAACAGGAATATGGCAAGCACGATGCCCGTGGCGGAGGCGGCGATCAGGCTGACCGTCAGGGCCACGATGACAACGGCAGCGATGACAACAAAGTCAAGGATGGTCGAGGGGGATTTCAGAAAATTCAGGGTATGGCGGTCGATCATGCGAAAACCGATCACGATCAGGATGCCCGACAGTGCGGCGACCGGCACCCATGCGATCAGAGCCCCCAGAACGAGAAAGGCGATCAGTGCCAGTACCCCCTCGATAATACCGGACAGGCGGGTCATGGCGCCGCTGGACATGTTCACCAGGGTTGCACCCATCGTGCCCGCACCCGGTATTCCGCCTATGATGGATGACACGATATTGCCGATGCCCTGCCCGATCAGTTCACGATTGGAATTGTGCCGGGAACGTGTAAGGGCATCTAGGACGACACACGTTTTCAGGGTGTCTATCGAAAGGAGGATCGCCAGTGTCGCTGCGGGCATGATCAGTCCCTTGAATTCAGCGAGGTCGAGATTACCGATCGCATGCCAGCGGCCGGCGATGGCATCA
>MGXK01000080.1:9424-9924 GCA_001802375.1 Gammaproteobacteria bacterium RBG_16_51_14 | reverse complement strand
GCATCAGTGACACCGCCACCCGCACTGCCGAGTGACCCGACCACCAGGGTGTTCCCCGGCAGGGTCAACAGGGAGCTGTCCATGATACCCAGTCCGAAATAGGCAAGTACCCCTGACACAAGGGCAAGAATGGCGGCGGGTACGACCTTGGTGATTTTTGGCGCGACCAGCATGACCCCGATGGTCACCAGGCCGACGACGATTCCCTGCCACTTCCATATCGGCAGCGAGACCAGCGATTCCCAGAAATGGATATCTTTCGGGACGCCGAGAAACTTGGGGACCTGGCTGGCGATGATATAGAGCCCGACGCCGCTCAGGTAACCGCTGACGACGGGGTAGGGCATGTACTTGATCAGACGCCCGAGGCCAATCGTCCCAAAGGTGACCTGGATTAGCCCGGCGATCAATCCCAGCAAGGCCAGCATCAGCAGTACCGATTCAGGACTGTTGCCGCCGTGCAGGGATTCTATGGCAAAGGCGGACAGGACTGCGGCTGC
>MGXK01000080.1:9273-9414 GCA_001802375.1 Gammaproteobacteria bacterium RBG_16_51_14 | reverse complement strand
GGTGCGGTAATCAGACGGTTGGTGCCGCCCAGGGCGGGCGCGATGAGTCCGAGGGCGGTTACCCCGAGGATTCCGGCAAGGGCTCCATAAGCGGCATAGGAACCACTGAGGGGGGAATAAATGGTAACGCCGAAGGCGATC
>MGXK01000080.1:7814-9239 GCA_001802375.1 Gammaproteobacteria bacterium RBG_16_51_14 | reverse complement strand
CGCCCCAGAAATCACCCCCCAGATTATCGAGCCTCAAAAGCTTCATGCGATTTCCGCTGATTATGTAGTCTTGGCCAGAATCAAATGCATCATACCCTTTTCCCATCAGGTTGTTCTATAGATAGTTGGGGATTCTTGGAATCGAATATGGTGTGGGTCAGCTATCAGGAACCCCTTGCCGCCAACCCAGGGTGGTAAACGGGACATCAGGGCATCAGGCCCATCACTGCCGTAACGGGAACAGGCAGCAGGGACTTGTTTTTTATATCTTGAGAAACTTTGATAAAGAAAATACGATTCACAACCGGTATTGAAGTAACCTGTTAAACAGAAAAATAACCACCCTGAAATCATTCGCAGCTGTTGTGTTGTATATGATAAATAAAAACATCCTGAGAATAATCCCTGTTATGGTATTGCTCACCTTTCCTTTGCATATCCCTGCACAGGAATCAGCAGATGATATCTATGACAAGGCGGTGGCCACATTCTGGGACAACATCTATCTCTCTGGCGGCTGGACACTCTATTGCGGGTTCAAGTTTGATCACACGCGCAAAACGGAGGATGGCAAGATAATTGGTATTGAACAGATTTATCCGACAAGCTGGATGATCAAACACCTGAAATGCGCTAGTCGCATGCAATGCCATCAGTCAAAAAACAACCAGCTCATCAGGATGGAGTCCGATCTGCATAACATGTATCCGGACTGGATGGAGATCAGCAGGGCCCGGGGAGATACCGGTTACGGTATCATCGCAGGTGAAGACTGGCGGTTTGACGGATGTGATTTTGAGCGGAAACAGGGCATAACCGAGCCGCGCCCGGATGCCCGCGGGAATATTGCGAGGGCGATCTTCTATATGAAAAGGGAATACGGTCTGCCGGTGGATGAAAAATTGCTGACTGTCCTGAAATCCTGGAATCGTGAAGATCCTCCAAGCGAACAGGAAAAGCAGCGTAATGACAAGATCCAGGCGGCGCAGGGTAAGCGTAATCCCTTTATTGACAATCCGGCATTGGCTGACAGGATCAGCGTGAGCCAGCCGAACCAATAACGGTCACCAGGTAAATTGTTGCAATGATTGTATAAAAATACACGGATGGCAGGTTCCGTGGTAACGCGATCAGGCCGGCCAGAATAACCGTCATGAGGATGAATGCTTCATCATGAATCCGGAAGTCATACACAAACTGGCGCAGGGGTTTACCCTGATTACACCGACCAGTCGCCTCAGCCGCTATCTGCAAGGCCGTTACGCTGTCCTGCAGATAGAACAGGGCAACAGGGCATGGATGACCCCGGATTGTCTCCCCTGGACGGCCTGGTGCCAACGGCAATTCCAGGAACCCGGGTTGCAACAGCATCCACCCGGTTTGCTGTTAACTGGATATCAGCAGCAATGGTTATGGCAACAGATC
>MGXK01000080.1:4329-7805 GCA_001802375.1 Gammaproteobacteria bacterium RBG_16_51_14 | reverse complement strand
TCCCCCCCCGCAACGCAATTGCTGCAGACTGCATCCACGTCAAGGCAGGCATTACACAGCTATGAGATATGTAAATCGTGGGATATCCCGATCTTTCCGCAGGCTGTCTATCTGAATGAGGACGCCTTTGCATTTCAATCCTGGGGCAGGGAGTATGAGGAGCTCCTGTCCCGGAATGACTGGCTGGATACCGCCGGTTTGCCGGACTATCTGTCAAAAAGACTGGCAGCAGGCGCAAACACCGCCAGGAAGATAGCGTTATATGGTTTTGATGAAATCACACCACAACAGAAGCGGTTGCTGGAGGCACTGAAGAAATCAGGCAGTACTGTGCTTGAAATTGCGCCGTGGCAAAGGAATCGCTCGATAAGCTGCCTCGCATTTTCGGATAGCCGGGCCGAGATCCATGCGGCCGCCAACTGGGCCAGACAAGTCTGTACAGATTACCCCGATGCAAGCACAGGTATTATTACCCCAAGGTTAAAAACACTGCGCCAGGATATTATCCGTGGCTTCGATGCCGTATTGACCCCGGGATCGTTAATCAAACCACATGATACGATTGACAGGCCATTTAACCTGTCTCTGGGGCGTCCCTTATCAAGTTATCCTGTGATCCATGCTGCGCTGGTTATCCTCGCCCTGGGGAAAAGGAAACAGTCACTGAACGCGCTCAGCACAGTACTGAGATCACCTTTCATTCAGGGCGCAGATGCGGAATCCGCCAAACGCAGCTTGTTTGATGCGCTTTTGAGAAAAATGGGCGGACCGGAACCCGGACTCGGCACGGTGTTCCGGATAGCAGAGAAGCAGTGTAAGGCACATGAAAAGTGCGATGATTTACTTCGTCAACTGAAGGGCTTCGATAGTTTGTTTTCAGATTGTCCACGGCATCAAACAACGCGTGACTGGGCAAAAACCTTCGGCAGACTTTTGAAAATATTTGCCTGGCCGGGAGAACGCACACTCAGCAGTGAGGAATATCAGACCATCTCTGCCTGGAATGATGCCGTAAAACAATTTGCCGCGCTGGAACGTGTTGCCAAACCGCTGAATTACCAGGCCGCACTCGCGTGTCTGGTAAAGATCGTCACTGATACCGGTTTTCAACCGGAAACAAGTGAGGCACCAATCCAGATCCTGGGCACGACCGGGGCCGCCGGGATGCAATTCGATCATTTGTGGGTAATGGGCCTGCATGATCAGGCATGGCCCGCCGCGGCACAGCCGGATCCCTTCATCCCCCTGTGCCTGCAACGTGAAAAGGGTCTGCCCGATGCATCGGCGGAACACCAGCTTGCCTGGACAAAAAAAATAACGGAAGGCCTTCTGCATTCATCAACGGAAGTCATCTTCAGTTATCCGGAACAGGATGGTGACCGCACATTACGACCCAGCCCGCTCATTAAACAGTATGCAGGCAATCCATCAGGGCCCCGCATCACCTTGCAGGCGGATTACAAAAAACAAATCTTTCATTCAGGCAAGCTGGAATCCTTTAGCGATGATACGGCGCCCGTAATAGCGCACGATCAGCCGGTGCGTGGCGGCACGGCCATTTTTAAGGATCAGGCCGCATGTCCCTTCAGGGGTTTTGCCAGGCATCGACTGTTTGCAGAGGGACTGCGCACAGCGGAGATTGGTTTGAGTCCGGCTGAACGCGGCCTGCTCACCCATAAGGC
Source organism: Gammaproteobacteria bacterium RBG_16_51_14 (assembly GCA_001802375.1). Taxonomy (GTDB): domain Bacteria; phylum Pseudomonadota; class Gammaproteobacteria; order Eutrophobiales; family Eutrophobiaceae; genus RBG-16-51-14. The sequence continues at coordinate 6,123 of MGXK01000080.1, read as the reverse complement.
ACTGGAATATCTCTGGCAACGCCTGCAAACCTCCGGCGATCTGTTACAGCTGTTACAGCAATCGGGACCAGGGCGGGAAAAAATTATTGATTCCGTCGTTACTCAGGCGATTGGGTATCAGGCAAGGCAACAACCCGAAGCCTTTGCCGGGCGATTCACGCAGCTTGAACAGCAACGGTTGGTCCGCCTCATCAATGAGTGGTTGATGATCGAACGTGAACGTGCGCCGTTCAGGGTCAGGGAAACGGAACAATGGCATACGGTCATGTTCCATGAACTGGAAATTCATATCCGGATTGACCGCATCGATGAACTGGCCGATGGACGCCTTGTGATCCTGGATTATAAGACAGGAAAGGTCAGTGTGAATGACTGGGAAGGTGAACGCCCTGACGATCCGCAACTTCCCTTGTATGCCGTTACCGGAGGCGGTGCCTTTGATAAGGCCATCGCTGTGATTGCCTTTGCCGGAGTAAAACATGGCGAATCTGGATTTGCCGGGTTGGCGGAAAGCGACGATCTGTTACCGGGTGTCCATACGGATCCGGATCAGACCTGGTCAGACAGGTTCAGCAGATGGGAAACCGCCCTGGTTCAACTTGCCAGGGAATTCCGTGAAGGCAAGGCCAACGTCGCACCAAAAGATCAAAAGGTCTGCCGCTATTGTGACCTGCATTGCTTATGCCGGATCTATGAAAAAACGGGGGTTCTTGCTCAGGATGCCAGCGGAACGATGGAGACTATCTGAGATAAATCCGCAGGGGTTACCGGGGAAAGGATTGAATAACATTCATAATAATTCCGGTGTGCTTCGTGGTTAATTACAGGCAGGCAACCATAGCTATGAAGGTCACATATGTTTCAGGGGGAAAGAATGAAAAGGCATTATTTGACAGCTATCAGTGACTCTGTGCCTGATGGTTAATCTGGAATACAGGTAATGAATAAAGAAATTGCTGATCATAAACAACGCCGGCAGGCACTCCAGCCTGAACAGTCCTTTATCGTGCAGGCACCCGCCGGTTCCGGCAAGACCGGTTTGTTAATCCAGCGCTATCTGAAATTGCTGTCTCTGGTCGATGCACCGGAGGAGATCATCGCCATCACCTTTACCCGCAAGGCCGCCGCCGAGATGCAGGGCCGTATCCTCGCGGCGATTGAATCGGCCAGAACCGGCAAGGAACCGCAACAGCAACATGAAAAACAGACCTTTGACCTGGGCAGGGCGGTACTGGAAAGAAACGATAAATTAAACTGGCAGATTACGGAAAACCCCGGCCGGTTGCGGATACAGACCATTGATTCCCTGTGTGCCGTCTTGACCCGGCAGATGCCGGTGTTGTCCCGTCTCGGCGCACAACCGGAAACCGTGGAAGACCCTGTACCAATGTATGAACAGGCCGCTGTCAATACCCTGGCGGAACTGGAAGGCAGGGGACCCTGGTCGGATGCCATCGCCTGTCTGCTGGCACACCTCGATAATGATCTGCCGCGTTTAAAATACCTGATCTCGGACATGCTGATAAAACGCGATCAGTGGTTACCTCATGTTACGCAATCGCATGAACGCGAACATCTGGAGCAATCATTAAGCCACCTGATCGAAGAGAAGCTCGCTGTCACAAGGTCGTTGTTTCCGGATGAATTTGAAACAGAGCTCTGTGAGCTTCTCCGGTATGCCTCCAGGCACCTGCGTGAAGGGGCGATTGAAAGTGATGTTATCGAGTGTCGTTCCATTACGTCCCTGCCGGGGACCACGGTTGATGACCTGAAGCGGTGGCGCGGTATTGTCGA
>MGXK01000080.1:4110-4309 GCA_001802375.1 Gammaproteobacteria bacterium RBG_16_51_14 | reverse complement strand
ATACCTGGCGGAAACAGCTCAATAAGAATAACGGATTCCCTGCCGCGCGGGACAGCAAATCCGAAGGTGTGGAACGCGCCGCTATGAAAACGCGTATCGAAGGTCTGATAAGCCGGCTCCAGGAGGTTGCAGGATTACTGCAACAGTTCGCGGATGTCAGACAGCTCCCGCCCGCCTGTTATACGGATGAAGAATGGGA
>MGXK01000080.1:253-4014 GCA_001802375.1 Gammaproteobacteria bacterium RBG_16_51_14 | reverse complement strand
TGCCATGGGTAATGACGAAGCACCGACCGATCTGGCCCTGCACCTGGATTATCAAATAAAGCATCTGCTGGTGGATGAATATCAGGATATCTCCATCACGCAGTATCGATTGATCGAACGTATCACCGCAGAGTGGTCACAGGATGACGGGCGCAGCCTGTTTCTGGTAGGTGACCCCATGCAATCCATCTATCGTTTCCGTGAGGCTGAAGTGGGTCTCTTCATCAATACCTTCCATCAGCAGCGGCTGGGCCATGTCAGGCTTTGTCCACTGCGCCTGTCTGTGAACTTTCGATCGCAGCAGGGTATCGTACAATGGGTGAATAACAGCTTCAGGGAGATCCTTCCGGAACAGGATGATGTCACCACCGGTGCAGTCAGTTACAGCGCCTGCGTGGCCAACAGTGAAGAGGCGGACATAAACAATATCAACCTGTATCCCCTGTTTGATGCGGAAACACAGGAGGCAAGACAAATCCTTGATATCATTCAGGGGATCAAGGCTGACGATCCGGAAAGTACAACCGCCATACTGGTGCGCAGCCGTTCACACCTGGCCGATATCATCCCCATACTGCAAAAGGCGGGTATCCGGTTTCAGGCGATAGAGATTGAAGGCCTGGGGACCCGGCCCGCAATCCAGGATATCCTCGCCCTGACGCGTGCCTGGTTGCATCCCGCTGATCGGATCGCCTGGCTGGCAATACTCCGTGCACCCTGGTGTGGTCTGGAGTTAAGCGCACTTCACACATTGGTCAATGCAGACAGGCACAAGACCATCTGGGAGTGTGTGCAAGACGAGGGCGTAATCAGAAAGCTTGATGAAACTTCACAGTATCGGCTGAACAGGGTTACCACGTCCCTCGCGGATGCCTTCAAACAAAGACAACGCCAGCCACTCAGGCAAACCATCGAATCCCTCTGGTGCCGTCTGGGCGGGCCCGCCTGCCTGCGTTCTGAAAACGATCTGGAAAACATCACCACCTTTCTGGATCTGCTGGAGCGGCTGGATAACGGGGGTGATATTGATGATCTTGAACGGTTGCTGGAAGACGTAGGCAAGCTGTATGCGGCCCCGGATCTCAATGCGGATGGATCCCTGCAGGTAATGACGATGCACAAGGCCAAGGGACTGGAATTCGATCACGTCATCCTGCCGGGTCTGGGCAAGATCCCCCGAACCAGCCAGGAAGACCTCCTGCTGTGGATGGTGAGGCCACGCGAAGGGGGTGGCCAGGATTTACTCCTTGCCCCCGTCAAACAAACCGGACAGGAAACAGCCCCGATTTATGTCTATGTGAAAGAAACCGAGAAGGCAAAACAGACCTTCGAGAATGCCCGTCTGCTCTATGTCGCCATTACGCGGGCGAAAAAAACCTTGCATCTCATCGGGCATGCCAGGATAAAAACAGACAAGGACGGTGAAGATGATTGTGAAGCCGATGGCCGTTCCCTGCTGAATCATCTCTGGCCCGTTGTCAAGGACACCTTCGACGCAGCAATGGCGAATCACAGGGCCGGGCCTGATCAGGATGAAGTTGTGTCAGTGAACAATGAATTAAAACGTCTGTCCACGGACTGGTGCCTGCCGGAACCACCAGAGGGCATCGGCTGGACACCCCAGGCAGCAATCGATGAGGCACCGATAGAGGCAGTACAGATTGAATATGAATGGGCCGGGGAGACCATCATGCACATCGGCTCCGTGGTGCATCGTGGTATCCAGTGGATCGCGGAGGAGGGGCTCGATGCCTGGGATGAGGAACGTCTCCGCTCTGCGCAGCCTTACTATGAATTGGCACTGAAGGGACTGGGAGTACCGGACGCGGAACTCGGCTGGGCCAGCCGGCGTGTGCAGGAGGCACTGAGCGGGATGCTCAACGATGACCGTGGGCGCTGGATACTTTGCAAGAGCTATATCGAACAACAGAATGAATATCCCGTCAGCGGACTCCATGAGGGGAGGGTAATCAATATCATCATCGACCGCACGTTTGTGGATGAACAGGGTGTGCGCTGGGTGGTGGACTACAAAACCGGCCGGCACGAAGGTCCGGACGTGGATGCCTTCCTGGATCAGGAGAACGAGCGCTACCGGGCGCAACTGGAAAAATATGCCGCCCTGATCAGGGGCATGGATGCGCGGCCGATCCGGCTCGGACTCTATTACCCGCTGCTGCGGGGCTGGCGGGAGTGGGGATTTGCAGGTAGTCGGGAAGGCCCTGATTAAACCGGAGTTGCCCTGATAATAATCGTGATATTCGGACATTTATGTCCTATAATGGGAATGCTATGGACGGCAGCGAATTTATCAGGAGAGTCAGGAAGATCGCCAGGGAAAATAATATTGCAGTGGATTTCATCAAGTCTCGTGGTAAAGGAAGCCACGGAACTATCTATTACGGTGATCGATATACGATTGTAAAGGACCGCAAAAAGGAAATTGGCAAAGGTTTATTAAACAAGATGCTTAAAGATCTGGATATCAGCTTTGATTGAATGACAACTATTTTGATTTGATATGATAAATACTTTTCAGACATATCCCGCAAAGGTTGAACAGGATGATAAAGGCAGGGTTCTGGTGACTTTTCCGGATATTCCACATGCAGCTACAGATGGATCAACCCTTGATGAGGCTTTGGAAGAGGCTATTGATTGTCTGGAGGAAGCAATTGCAGGTTATATCTATCGTAATGAACTGATTCCCGCGCCTTCTCGTATCAAACGTGGACAATATACTGTTAGTTTGTGTGCACAAATGGCGTTAAAGGCCCTGTTATACCAGTCTGTACGGGAAGAAGGTATCAGCAAGGTAGAATTGGCGGAACGCATGGGGATTAATGAGCGGGAGGTACGCAGAATGCTGGATCCACGTCATGGTTCCAAGTTACCGAGGATTGAAGAAGCCTTACATGTATTGGGCAGGCATTTGATTGTGAGAGTGGAAGCTGCATAGTGGACTAAATATTCTGGTAAAGGAGAATAACAACGAATGGCAATCGTCCCGGCAAAGGTAATCGGAGAAATGTCGCCCGGCTTTATTACATTTGTATTATGGCCCACGGATATCGCTGTGAAGGATGGCAATGGCACCAGCACCGAAATGGCTGACAATATCGCCAGGGATATCGTTCCGGAGGAGTTGCGGAAACACGGTACGGATGTGTGGGTGGCAACCGAAAAGACAAAGACCGCTGCGAAGGGATATGTGCAGAGGATTTTTCCGAGGGTCTCGGATAAACATCCGCAGGAATATTACGACTGGCTGGAAGAGATAAAGGGTGGGTAGGGCCGGTTATGTTTTCGATGGGAAGGCAACGATGCATATGATGTTGAAATTGTGGATTACCACTAATGAGGCAAATTATGTCCAAGAAGAAACTGCATCCGATCCATCCAGGTGAAGTGTTGTTTGAAGAATTTCTAAAACCGATGGAGTTAAGCCAGAGCCGATTAGCCATTGCAATCGGAGTTCATCCTCGTCGTATCAATGAAATCGTATTGGGTAAGCGGGGGATCACTGCCGACACTGCTCTCAGACTGGCCAGGTTCTTCGGGACAACGCCGCAATTATGGCTTGGTCTGCAAAAAGACTATGAGTTAGACATGGCCATGGATGAGATGGGAGATCGGATCGAACACGAAGTACGAACATATGCGGCAAGCCAGTAGGCCATAATAGGGTCGAGAGAGGTTAGAAATAAATCACTTCGGCACCTTTTCCCTAAAATAGATTCCGCCTTCCACGGCGAGTTACT
>MGXK01000080.1:0-193 GCA_001802375.1 Gammaproteobacteria bacterium RBG_16_51_14 | reverse complement strand
TGGCTACCCGGTTTGCACAAAATCGCTAACGCGCCGCCCACAGGTTTCATCCCTGATCCAGTGGGCTAATTTACACATCCATGTGCAAATTGCGCTATCGATTTCTTACAAACCGGCAAGACATTAAGGGGTAAAACAAAGGATCAGTGTCAGATTGAAAACAGCCAAATTTGTTGATTAACTTTTAATCTTG
>MGXK01000079.1 GCA_001802375.1 Gammaproteobacteria bacterium RBG_16_51_14 | reverse complement strand
ACCGCTCGGTATCTAAGAATTTATTAAATCTTGTTCTCAGTCATTCCTGTGAAAGCTCGGAATCGAGTCGTACCGACAGGAATCCAGATTGGATCGTCTTCTGTTTCTGGTCCTTGTCTTTGTCCTTTTTGCCGCCTTTGTCTCCCATTGTGTGCCTCCTTTGGTGTTGCCGGTTATTGGGGACATGCGTCCCTTACGATGAATGCTATCAGAAGAATGAGCCGAAGGCAAGGGCGGGAGCGGCGACCGTCTGTCTCGAGCCGACAACAGGAGGGCTTTAAGCCGAAACCGGAGTGCAAAGTTATTTTCTACTGCTGGACCGATGAGGGCATCATGAGACAGCCTGTTTTCTGCGGCTGGGCGAGGATAAAGCCGCCCGTGAAGTGGTCTGCAAGAAGCCCGGAGAAAAAGATGAAAGGCATGGATGACAAGTTGACTAATTCATCAACGTCCCCAAAGTCCCAAAGTCCGAGTCCTACTGCTTGAACAACGGTCCCTCTACTGCGGTGGATTGATAACGAACAGGTTTGGAAAGCTTCTGCAGGACCCCTTCTCCAACTAAACGTTTCAACCACTCTTTGACCTGGCTTTTGGATACACCGAGTTCTTCCGCCACCTCTGCGTCAGTCTTAGGTGTCTCCATTCGTTCCAGGATTTCCTTCACCTTGGCAAACAGTTCTTCCGCTGGAGTTGCATGGAAACCCGATGCCTTTAAGAGTGGTGGAGCTTCTCTTAGCGGCGAGTCTTGTTGGGCTTCATAATGCTTTCCCGGTTCCTCGTTAACAGTAAATGAAAACCGATCTTGACCATGGGAGGCCTTCTCTGGTGCATGCTCGACTGTGAGCGCCTCAACAAACGCTTCCGGCGATGATGGATTTGGCCAAGGTAACGCGCCTTTTTGTCGTAGCGCTTCCAACCCTTTGCTGCCTTCTGTTGCGTGTACATAGACCGGAACCAAATGCAGCTTTTCTAACTGTTCGACCGCTCCGGCCCATGTTCCACCCTTTTGGTAATCGGAGTTCACGACGAGCGCAGCATCTGCCAGCGCATAGATCAATTTGTTTCGTTGCATCGCGTGGCCGATATTAAAGCCAGCGGATGGATCATAAGGCGAAATCAGGACTAATTGCCCCTCAATCAGGAGATTACGGTGTTCGCGATTCAAAGCCGTCCGTTCGAGGCTGTCCGCTAAAACACCTGCTACTTTGCCGCCAGCCGCTATCGCACCCCGCATCGCAGCCTGATCAATGCCTCGGGCACCACCCGAAACGATCGTGCACCGAGCAGCAGCAGCCAGTCGTCCAATCCCCTCGGTGTAATCGACAAGCGTATCATCCACAAGTCTTGAACCGACGACTGCCAGACCACCTGTTTCGAGAATTGCCGCGTCACCACAGCCATAAATAACCGGAGGAGCATCTCCCTTGAGATGTGTCTTGATTCGCCTTGGGTAATTGTCATCAGCCCTGGTAACAACCCAGATCGCACGCGTATTCCAACGCTCGATAGCTTGGCTTAAGAGAAAGCCGCGTTCTAACAGGCGCTTAAGTCTATCACTCACGATAACTGAACGGCACTCTGCGATCAATTTGTCCGCATCCGGTGCAAGCAGATCAGACGGCTGCCGTTTATTTTCGTGGAGGAAGCGTGCCAACCGCTTGTATTCACTGAAAGTCAGAAGGTCCGCCGAGGGTACACTTCGCCCTGCAATTAATGGCGCTGTTAGCAGAAGAATTGCCTGCGTGTTTGGTGATAGTGTCATGCTCATTTATCGTGTCCTGTCAGGGCAAGCGCCAAAGGGAACACTTCGGCACTGCCATGTGATCTCAACAGCCAAGCCGCAACAGTTATTGTCCAACGGGAATCAACCATGTCATCAATAAGCAAGACCGGACCGGATGGTAACTGGACAATTCCAACCGATAGGGAACCATCTATGTTGCGTGCCTGCTGGACGCTGTTGGCCATCGTCTTTTGTTCTGGCCGATCGACCGTCTTTTCCAGAACCGCATGAAAGGGCAAGCTCAGAGTTGCTGCAAGACGCTGGGCAAAGTTCGGTACAAGGACAGGATGTCTTCGCGAAGGAATACATGTTACCCACGCAGGAGCAGGTTGGGGGTTCCACTCCCGCACCAATGCAGCGCAGGCTTCAACCAGCACATCAGAAAATTGTCTTTCGCGGTATTTACCATTACGCACCAAACTGCCCCATCCTGCGTCTCCCCAGATACAAAGCGCCTTGCCTTGCTGGGCCTGTAAATTTACTTGGATATTTCCTTTAACATTGTACAATGGCATCCCACCTGCAGGCCACTGCTTCCGTGGTTCGATGGGCAGACTGGTACGGCGCAGATATGCCACTGCCGCATTAACCAGAGCTGGGTCTATCGAAGTCGGTAGCAGCGGCAAGGAATGAGGACGAACTGTTCGCGGATCGCCATCGAGCGCCTGGATAAGAAACTCCATGTGACCCGATGTTAGACTAACGTATTCCTGCATCTGGCGTTGCTCATCACGCCGCAGGGCAGTCAGCCGCTCTGCCCTTTCCCAAAATGATTCGCTCAAGTTTGCCGCTGTCAATTGCCATTTTGTTCCTTGTTTTGCTATTGGCGCTGGTGATTCCAACGCCAGCAGAGCAATTGTTTTTTCGATACGACCCTTACTTACATTTATCTTTCCAAGCAACTCAGGAACAGAAAGACCACGTGGGGCTGCTTCCAGCGCATCAAGCACCTTGCGGACTTCTTCGTGCGTCGGAAATGCGCTTTCAATGAAGTAGTCTGTAATCTCAGTCTCTTCTTCGCCGCTAAGAAGCACTCCATAAGCGGCATCGAGTGCGCGACCCGCACGACCGACCTGCTGGTAATAGGCAACTACCGAACCCGGTGTCTGATAATGAATAACAAAGGCGAGGTCCGGCTTGTCAAATCCCATTCCCAGTGCAGTTGTAGCAACTAATGCCTTCACCTGGTTATCAAGTAACGCCTGCTCAAGTTCAGCCCGGCATTCACCGGTTTCACCGGTATAAGACGCGACGTTCAATCCCTGCGATTTAAGCCAGTCAGCCACTTGCACTGCATCGCGGACCGTCAGCGTGTAAATAATTCCGTGACCAGGCAAAGCAGCCACCTGAGCTGCGAGCCAGGCCAGGCGTTCCGATTGACTTGGTAAACGCATTGTCTGGAGCATGAGCGATGGCCGGCTCAAGTCGCCACGCGAAACGCTAAGGTTCGGCCCGAGAACTGCTTTCAGATCATCCATAACACGATTATTCGCTGTTGCAGTGGTCGCCAATAGCCGCAAATTCGGCGGCAGTGTGCGCACTATCCGCTCTATCAGACGATAGTGAGGCCGGAAGTCATGACCCCAGTCTGAGATGCAATGGGCTTCGTCAATCACCAACAAGGCAATCCGCCCTGCAACAGCAGCCAGCACCTCAGTACGAAAGCGTTCGTTGGCCAGCCGCTCCGGCGAGATCAGCAGGATATCCACCTCGTTACGCTGAATCGCAGCCTCGACCGTTGCCCAGTCATCAGTGTTATCGGAGTTGATCGTGGCCGCACTCACCCCCATGCGCTTAGCTGCCGCGATCTGGTTTCTCATCAGCGCAAGCAATGGCGAGATGAGCAGTGTCAGTCCGCTACCCGATTCGCGTAACAGTTTTGTTGCGATAAAATATACGAAGCTTTTGCCCCAGCCGGTCTTCTGAACCACCAGTAAACGTCCGCGCCCATCGACCACGTGACGTATTGCTTCTTCCTGGCCCTCCCGAAAAACAGCTTCAGGTCGGCCTGTGCCTTGACGAAGCAACTCCAATGCACGATGAGGATTGCAGCTCATGGATACCTCTTCTTCTCCACAAATTTGCCGACAATACGGTCTTTGTTGACACTTCTGAAAGCGATGTCAGAATATTTCGGGTTGAATGGGCAACGGCTAGTCATTCGGACATCATTGATTTGGCTTTAGTGTTCATCTATACTTTTTCTTCTTCTCTACCACAACCCCGATCACCCGATACTGAATATCCTTTTTCAGCTCTATATCCTCGTACTTCGGATTGAGCGGATGCAATATCCTTAGTACTGCCATATTTTCTTCAGCTGCTTCAGCGTTGCTTCATCCTCATGATTAGCGACAACAACATAATCGCCGTGCTCCATGGAATTGCCATCACCTTTTATGTCACATCATAATACCAAAATTGCTATATTTCTACCAGAAATCAATATCCTTAGCGATCGAGATCTAGTGTTAACTTTCAGGTGAACAGCGCAATCTGATATCTTCAGCTTGCGACAGGCAAAGCGGCGATTCAGGTATAATAACTGTATGGAAACGGAGAAGCAGTTAGGGAAATAAGTTATGCAACCATCCCCTAATAAAGCGAATGCCTCCCGGTATATTACCCCTGAGGGTCGAACGCATTTAAGCGAGGAACTCTCATATCTCTGGAAGGTGAAGCGTCCTCAGGTCACGCACGCGGTTGCCGAAGCCGCGGCCATGGGGGACCGTTCAGAGAACGCGGAGTATATTTACGGTAAGAAGCAGTTAAGGCAAATCGATTCCCGTATGCGGTTTCTCACAAAGAGGTTGGACGAATTGATTGTCGTGGACA
>MGXK01000078.1:17999-36559 GCA_001802375.1 Gammaproteobacteria bacterium RBG_16_51_14 | reverse complement strand
CCGCGCAAAAGTTCCTCTTTTTCCTGTGAATCCACACTGACGAGAAATCCGGCCTCATGCAGGGTCTGTACACACTCCTCAAGGTGCGGGAAAGGAGTATCCGGCAGGCATCCGATATCAATGACATCAGCACCATCCTGTTTGTATTTTTCGGCCCTGGCCAGAATTGCAGCAATATCCAGCACAGGCGCATCAACAATTTCGGCAAAGATCCTGACATCATACCGGCTGAGGTCAGGCGGCCTGCAATCCCGGCCGAAAAACGCAGGCAAATCTTTTACATCGTCGGTGCCACGGATGAACGGTACTGCCAGCGCTTGTGAAGGTATCGACAGATCACACCGGCACAGGCCCGGAACGATCACGCGATCTGCGCCATGCAAATCCTTCACCCGGCGTTCAATCATGTGGGCCGTCATCAGGGCCGCCACACTGATACCGATATTTCTGATCTCATAGGAAAATTCAGTCGGCTGCATGGATTCGAGGACACGGCCAAGACGTGGTTCCGCCAGTTTCCCGGTGAGAAATAAAATATGCTCGTGCCTGGATTCGCTCATTTGTAAAGACATTATATGCGTCTCGACTTCATCCTGAGACCGATTTCATTATGATTATGTGGTTGAATTGATCCAATTCCATGGTTTCTCCAGGTCCAATCGGAGGTGTCAACCGGCGGTCCATCCCCCGTTAACAATCTCATCTTAACTTTAAGTTTATATTATAACTATTTGTTTTTATGCTATAAAATTAGTACATCTTATATTCCAGTTTCGCGTTTTATAACGCTGGCACAGTTTTCGCTGCTATCCTGTTAGTTTATTAATTTTACTATGGAGAAAATGCAATGAAAATGAAATGGCAAACACCTGAATACAACGAACTCCGTTTTGGTTTTGAAGTCACCATGTATATCAATAACAAGTAGATATATTACTATACTGTTATCGATCGTCAGTCACACATCTGACGGCGTAAACCGGTTATAATGACGATTATTATAACCGGATGACTGTGACAACATGCACAGTACGGTTAACCCATAACGTTGACTGTACGGTTTTTCACAGTTTATCGCCTGAGGCAGTGAAACAGATGACATCAGATTCCTCACAAAAATAATAAATAGGGAACCTCAAATCCATGCAAATACATTTACTGGGCACAGGCGCCGGCGGTGGATTCCCGCAATGGAACTGTAACTGTCATAATTGCCGCCGGATAAGAAAAGGGGAGATGAAGGGATCAGCACGGACCCAATCTTCCATTACAGTCAGTGGCAACGGTGAGGATTGGGTGTTATTCAATGCCTCACCGGATATTCGGGCGCAGATGGCGTCTTTTCCGCCCATGCAACCCGGACGCGCGGTCAGGGATACCGGGATCTGTGCCATCATCCTGTGCGATGCCCAGATCGATCACACCACCGGACTGATCATGCTACGCGAGCATATCGCACCCTGGGATGTCTACTGTACTACCGCTGTCCATGAGGACCTGATCACGGGCTATCCCCTGTTCAAGGTTCTCAGTTTCTTTCGTGGTGTGAACTGGCATGAGATAAAAACCGATCAGAGTTCATTTACCATCGACAGGGCCGATAATCTGGTTTTTACCGCCGTTCCGCTGAAAAGCGAGGCCCCTCCTTTTTCTCCGCACCGGCATAACACGGTGCCTGGAGATAATGTTGGTTTTCGCGTTGAGGATACCTCAACCGGGAAAAACCTGTTCTATGCACCCGGCCTCGGTCAAGTCGAGAATCATGTCCTGCATTACATGGAAGAGGCTGACGTCATCCTCGTGGATGGTACAGTCTGGACCAACAATGAACTTTCCAGGGAAGGGATCAGCGATAAACTGGCCAGCGAAATGGGACATCTGGACCAGTCCAGCAAGGGCGGGATTATGGAGACCCTCATACCACTCAAACGGCCAAGAAAGATCCTTATTCATATCAACAATACCAATCCCATTCTCGACGAAGAATCACCGGAACGGATGGAACTCGAACGCAACGGTATTGAAGTCGCGTATGACGGGATGGATATCACAATATAATTTCAGGAGAGTTGAAACAATGAACGCTGCCGCAAAAAAACCCTGGTCAAGAAAACAATTCGAAAAGAAAATCAGGGAAAAGGAAAAGTACTATCATATCAACCACGAGTTTCATGTACTGATGAATTCAGGAAAACTCGACAAACCCGCCATCCAGGGCTGGGTTGCCAACCGCTTCTATTATCAGGTTGCCATCCCGGTAAAGGACGCTGCGATCATGTCCAACTGCTGGGACCGGGATGTCCGTCGCCACTGGATACAGCGTATCATCGATCATGACGGTACACAGGGGGACGAAGGTGGTATTGAGGCATGGTTACTGCTCGGCGAGGCGGTTGGTTTGAAGCGTGGTGAACTCTGGTCACACAAGCATTTATTGCCCGGCGTTAAATTCGCCATCGATGCCTATGTCAACTTTGCGCGGCAGCAGCCCTGGGAAGTCGCCGCGAGTTCGTCCCTGACCGAATTGTTTGCACCAACCATCCATCAGCGGCGCCTGGACAACTGGCCCCAATACTATCCATGGATCGATGAGAAGGGTTATAACTATTTTCGCAAGCGCCTGAAGGAGGCACGTCGCGACGTTCAGCACGGACTGGACATTACCCTCGATTATTACAAGACCCGGGAGCAGCAGGAAAGAATGCTGACTGTGCTCCAGTTTAAACTGGACGTCCTGTGGACCATGCTGGACTGTATGTGGATGGCCTACATTGAAAAGAAACCCCCATATCATAATTGCTGAGCCAGGACATGAATCCGATAACCGGTGACAATATCCCAGCCATCACCCCCACCTTCCGTTTCCAGTGGGAAAAGGCCCAGAACTGCTTTGTGGTCCTCTACCCGGAAGGCATGGTCAAGCTGAGTCACAGTGCAGGTGAGATTATGAAGCGATGTGATGGCGCCACCAGTGTGGACGGCATCATTACAGATTTACATAAAGAATTTCCAGATACGGATCTGGATGTCGAAGTCTACAAATTCCTGGAGGTGGCCCGTGAACAAGGCTGGATCAGAACAAAGTAAACTGCCACAGCCACTCTGGTTGCTGGCTGAACTAACCTATGCCTGTCCCTTGCAATGCCCGTATTGTTCCAACCCGCTCGACTTTGCAAAGTATAAAAAGGAACTGGCCACCGATGACTGGATAAGGGTCATGCGTGAGGCCAGGGAAATGGGGGCAACCCAGCTTGGTTTTTCCGGCGGTGAACCCCTGGTCCGGACGGACCTGGAGGAACTGATCGCAGAGGCCAGGCAACTGGGCTTCTATACGAATCTGATTACCTCCGGTGTCGGCATGGACGAAAAACGCATCAAGGCCTTCAAGGATGCCGGGCTTGATCACATCCAGGTCAGTTTTCAGGCCAGCAGCGAGGAACTGAATAATTTTATTGCCGGCACCGATGCCTTCCAGCACAAACTGGAAATGGCGAGACTCGTCAAAAAATATGGATATCCCATGGTGTTGTGCTTTGTTCTGCACCGCAGAAATGAGGATCAAATACGGGATATCCTTGAACTGGCCATCACACTCGAGGCTGATTATGTCGAACTGGCAACGACACAGTATTACGGCTGGGCCTATCACAACCGGGAACAGTTGATCCCGACCAGGGAACAACTCCTGCACGCAGAACAGGTTGCCAAGGAATACCAGGAAAAAATGAAAGGGAAGATGCGAATCTTCTACGTTATTCCCGATTATTTCGAGAACCGGCCGAAGCGCTGCATGGATGGCTGGGGCCACGTGTTCCTGACCATCACGCCGGACGGGACCGCCCTGCCCTGTCATGCGGCGAGGCAACTGCCCGGTCTGGAGTTCCCCAATGTAAAGAATCACAACATCGAATGGATCTGGAACGATTCCCCGGATTTCAATAAATTCCGCGGGCTTGACTGGATGAAAGAACCCTGCCGTTCCTGTCCGGAAAAGGAAAAGGACCTGGGTGGTTGCCGTTGCCAGGCCTATATGCTGACGGGTGATGCGCGTAATGCAGACCCGGTTTGCGATAAATCACCGCATCATCATGAACTGGTTGCCACCATCGATCGTGTAGGCAAACTGGCGGGGACCCCGGAATTCGAGGCAAAACCAATCCTGTTCAGGAACCCGAAGAACTCGAAAAAAATTACTTCCGACAAGGAAACCCTGCCGGCCTAGCCGGTAGTGCCAGCCTGGTACCGGATGGCCCAGGCGACATCGGCTGCCTGCCGGTTTGCACGGACATCATGGACCCGGAAGATGCGAACACCGGCATTGATCCCTGTCGCTGTCGTAGCACAGGTTGCCCCCACAAGTTGATTAAATTCAGTCTCTGCACAGATCGACCCCATAAACCGTTTTCTGCTTGCCCCCAGCAGTACCGGAAAACCGGTATCAACGAAACGATGCAGGTTATTCATGATTTGCAGATTGTGTTGTTTCGTTTTTCCAAATCCAATACCGGGATCGATGATGATATTGTTCCCGTCAACACCCTTTGACTGGACCAGTTCGGCCCGTTCCAGGAGAAAGGCACGGATTTCTTCAACTGCATTGCTGTAAACGGGATTGTTCTGCATGGTATGCGGGTCCCCCAGCATATGCATCAATATAATGGGACATTGCCTTTCAGCCGCGAGAGAAATCATTTCAGGGTCATCCCTGCCTGCCGATACATCATTGATCATCGCCGCCCCGGCATCCAGTGCCGCTTCGGCGACCGTTGCCAGTGTCGTATCGATGCTTATCCGTACCTGTTCAGGAAGACCGGCATGCAGTCCGGTAATGATATCGATCACCCTCGACTTCTGTTCATCCGCAGTGACCCGTTCCGATCCCGGACGGGTTGATTCACCACCAATATCGATAATATCCGCACCTTCGCCTGCCATCGTCAAGGCATGCCTGATGGCTGCTTCCGGACTCTGGAACAATCCGCCATCAGAAAAACTGTCCGGTGTCAGATTCAGGATCCCCATGATCAGGGGACGATTTGAGCTATGTAACTTTGTCACTCTTTTACTGCTGTCCCATAAATAGAATCCTTCATACCGGTAACCGCGCAGCGGTTATTCGGTATCCAGGCATAAATGCACCCCCATCCTACCTTCCCCCTAAGGAGGGGGAAGGGGATACCGGACAAGTCCTCCGGACTTTCCGGAATGACAGGATACTTCACAAAGCCTCCGTACCTTCCGGAATGTTGAGGTATTACTATTTCTTATCATGGTCAATAACGATGAAACGTAATGAATATCATCTTCCAGATAAAATCACAGCCAGGTTTATGGGACAGCACTGTCACACTACTATTGTTTCTGATTATGGCAAGATGATATAGGAACTACAAATTACATAGTTAATTGCTCGAATGTGATACCAAGTACATCAGCCAGTTTTTTTAGCGTTTTTTTCCGAAGATTGGCATCAGGACGTTCCATTTGTGCCATGGCAGGTTGTGATATACCCAGCTTCTCCGCCACCTGTGCCTGAGTGAGTCCTTTATATTCCCTCCAGGCACGCGGGAGAGACATCTCTTCTAATATATGCATCCGAACGACACTATCGGGGAAATAATTATTTTTCAGCATGTTCCAGTGTTTCCAGTGCCCAGGCATTCAGGCTTTTCCCTTTTGTTGCTGCAAGCTGTGCAAAGTAGCGATGTTGTTGTGGCGTCATGCGAATATTAAAACGCCCGGAATAGGGTTTTTCAGATTTAATTCCTCGTTCTTTACAAACATCAAGATAAACCTGAATTGATTTTCTGAATTCACGCTTTAACTCAGCTGAGGATTTTCCATAAAACGTGACCGGACCACCAAGATTAATCACACATCCGATAAACAAATCAATATCAGAATCATATTCAATGGTAGCGACATAATCGCCATATTTCATGGTAGCCATAATGAATATTATATGTATTTATAAAATCGAATACAGGTCTCTAATTGCTCACGACGTTAGTCTGTGGTGCATATTATCCGTAGCATCAATCAGTGCATCAATCATGGCGGGTTCGCCTGCCAGATGACCGGCATCCGGGATAATGTGAAGTTCGGAACGGGGTATGGCCTGATGCAATGCCCATGATGCCTGTAAGGTACAGGTCATATCCCGTCGCCCGTGAATGATGGTGATTGGTACGTCCGGCAAGCTGTCAATCTCATCGAGAATCCGGTTTTCCTCGATGAAATACCGGTGCATTGCGTAATGCATTTCTACGGCAACTTCATGCAGGATCCTGGGTATGTCTTCTTCCACTGAACTATCCCCATCCGGCAAGGTATACGTTACTACCCTGCTTGACCAGCGTGACCACGCCCTGGCGGCTTTTAATTTTTCATCTTCATCATTGCCGAAAACCCGCGAATGAACAGCAGCGATCAAATCACTCCTCTCGGCGACAGGTATCGTTGCAATGAATTCCTGCCAGTGATCGGGAAATATCCTGCTGGCACCATCCCTGGAAAACCAGTCCAGGTCCTGTTGACGGGCGAGAAAACAGCCGCGGAGTATCATGCCAAGGACTTGGTCAGGGAATGCCTCGGTATACAAGAGTCCCAGGGTCGCCCCCCAGGAACCTCCAAACACCAGCCATTTATTGATGGCAAGATGTTGCCTTATTAATTCCAGATCGTTAATCAGGTCCTGAGTGGTATTGTGACTGGTCTCTCCCTGTGGTCTGGAGCGGTTACAACCCCTTTGATCAAAAAGGACAATACGGTATCGGTCAGGATGAAAATAGCGGCGGTGATTTTCGTTGCAACCGGATCCGGGGCCTCCGTGCAGAAAGACAACCGGTATGCCATCGAGATTTCCACATTCTTCCACATAGACCTGGTGCCCATCACCCACAGGAAGAACATGATTCCTGTAACAGTCAATCTCCGGATATAACTGACGCATTTATATCTCTTTTATTAGTGCTGTCCCATCAACATAATCCGTCATATCGGAAACGCGAAGCGGTCATCTGGCATACAGACAATGGTTTGAGATCACTGGATTCCGGAAAGTCCTCCGGGCTTTCCGGAATGACGAGATATTCATATTCATTATCCTGTCCAATAACAACAATCCGTCATACCGGAAGCCGCGCAGCGGTTGTCCGGTATCCAGGCATAAATGCACCCCCATCCTACCTTCCCCCTAAGGAGGGGGAAGGGGATACCGGACAAGTCCTCCGGACTTTCCGGAATGACGGGATATTTCACAAAGCCTCCGGACCTTCCGGAATGACGAGGTATTCCTATTCATTTAATTGTGATGCGGGGAAAACTCGAGACAGAGGTGATTACGATCAAGACAGACGAATTAAATCATATAGATCCTATCAAATATCATTCAATATCTCTTTACGCCTGGCTTCATATTCCTCACGGGTGATCAGTTCTTTTTCCAATAATTCATCAAGGGTGTTAATCCGTTCTTCTACCGTCTCTGCAGAGGCGCCTTCGTTTCCGTTACCGGATATATCCTTCATCTCCTTTCTCATTCGTGCCATTTCAGCACGCATCTCACGGCGTTCCTTCGCCATCCTGGCGGCTTCAATACGGATGGCCTCGGAATCGACCGTACCTGCGGGTTCCTCCTTCTTCTGATTTTTTGCAATAAACGCCTTGGATGCGGCAGCGATGTCAATCACAAGCCAGTCCTTGCGTGTTTTATTACCCTGTTTGAAGATATCCACCCCGTCACCGATAATCAGATTCTTTTTGAAATCGGATGCACCCGCCCTTCTTCCATGCGTGAAAAAATACTGAATCTCATTGATCCCGAATCCCCCAGCGGCCGCTTCCAGCCCCTTGTCTCGTGGTCGTTCGTAATCCCCGATAATGATATGCAGCCGATTGTCCTTGTAAAACACCCTGCCGGCGTCATAGACAGTATCCTTCATGCCCAGGCCCAGTTTCTGCAATCTTGACAGGGCAAAAATAATGTCCTGCCCCGGTTTCGCCTTCGCCAGCCCCTCGGCGATATACTGTCCGAGGAGGCGTGTCTGTTGCAGACTGAAGACCTTGTCCGGTTCTTTATCAGCGCTCTTGAAGAATCCCTGCTTCTGCCAGAACTCGATCAGGTTCAGGGCATCGGAGATCTCCCCGCCCTCCAGGGTGACCGGGTGGTCATTCGGTTGCGCCTTGCCGCCCTTGTCCTTGTCCTGTTCTTCCAGTTTGATATAGAGAAGACTACCCGACTTCCAGAGTACCTCATCGTCGGATCCCAATAAATTGACGGCGAACGCCGGTTGTGTGAGGCAAAGGCACATCAATAAGGCAAAAATACAGCCAACTGCCGGTGTAATCTGGTCTTTTGTCAACAGGCTCATGGGGGTTCTATCTGAAAATGTAAAAATCGATTTAATGATCCAACTGAATCAGTCAAATTATAAAGCGCCTATCATACCATATACAAATCACCAAAACGGTCAATTACAGTTCGACCGTGGCAGCGCTGAATAATTCGATCAGGGGGCGTAACTGTTTTTCATAGTGTTGCCAGCGCCGGACCGAGCTGGTAAAGACCGGCTGTCTGACCTGCCAGTTACTGGCGGTCCTGATATCCCGCTGGTGCTGATGGAAGGCGAGGCAGGCATCATTCCATTCCAGGCCACAGAAATCGATCAATGCCCGGCTTTTTACTTCCTGATTTTCCACCAGGTCCTGGTACTGGATCTCCAGGTACGGTCCGGGCAGTACCTTTCGCCAGTGCGCCATCAGACGCGCATATTGCAGATAACAATGCCCGATATCCAGCAGGTCATAGGCGTAGTCATGGCCATTGGCAAAATGCTGGAAAAAGATCGACAGGCAGACATCCAGGGGGTCACGGCGGCAGTGGATAATGGGCGCCTGCGGAAACAACAGGCGGATGAGACCGAGGTGTTGGTAGTTCCCTGGCATCTTGTCCGTAACCAGCGAAGCCGAAGATGAGTGCCGGCGCAGCAAGGAAAGATAATTGCGGATGAGGTCAGCCGTCGTTTTGCTGTCGAGGGACCGGCAGCACCGGGGATAAGGTTGTTCCGTGGCGAGCAGGGAAAGTAGCTGTCCGCTGATACTGGTGAAATACTCCAGTTCCCCGGCCCCCGCCACCTGGGGGTGACTGGCGATGATCTGTTCCGTTAGGGTCGTCCCGGAACGGGGCATGCCGACGATGAAGACGGGGAGTTTCTCCCTTGTGCCCAGGGAAGAAGATTCCGCAAGGAACGCCCCGGTGAAAACCGCGATGGTGTCATTAATGCGCTGCTCATGGCGTTCACGATCATAGGCGGTCTGTTTATGCTGAAGCGCATTGGCCTCGCTGTAGCAGGCAAAGGCCCGCTCATGGTCACCACAGTCATCATGAATCTTGCCCAGGGCAAAACAGATATTGGTCCGTGCCGGATCCTGCAATTGCGGTTGACTGTCGAGCATCCTCATCACCATAGCTTCGATGATGTCGGTATCATCACGGCTGAATCTGCGTATCCTGGAGAGACCGAGGCAGGCGGCCGAAGATTCCCCGTTCAAGGCCAGTGCCTGCCGAAAGACGGTTTCTGACTCATTGATCCTGCCTGCGGTGTGCAGCAATCCCCCCAGCGCCGTCAGGATCGGGATCAGCTTGGGATGTCTCCCCAGCACCTCCTGCAACAGGGCTATCCCTTGCTCCGTACGGCCGCAATCGCGCAGGGCCTCCGCCAGGTGGATGACCACCGCCGGGTTATCAGGATCCAGTTCACAGGCCCTTTGCAACGAACTGACTGCGGCATCATCCCGCCTCTGCCGGGTGAGGACTTCCCCCAGCTTGAGATGTACCTGGGGTAAAAAAGGCTCCAGCCGTAGCGCGGCCCGGAATGCCTCTTCGGCCCGGACATAATGGCCGAGGTCCTGAAAGAGTACTCCCAGGTTATACTGGGCTTGGGCGTAATCCGGTTGCAGGCGAAGCGCCTGCTCCAGTACAGCAACCGCTTCGGATGCCCGCCCGGCGCCGGACAGGGCCATACCCAGGTTATAGAGGATCCGGGGATTATCCGGCGCTTTGGTAACCAGATGCTGCAGGCACATCAGCGCGTTGGCATATTCCCCCATCATCAGATAAAAGGCGCCCAGGTCATTCAGGTATTCCAGGTTATCCGGGGCGGCTTGTTGCGCCTTGCGCAGAAATTCGCCGGCTGCCTTGTAATCCTGACACTGGTAATAGAGGCCACCCAGGGTATGCAATACCTCAGTATTATCCGGGACCTGCCGGAGATAGCGGCGATACCAGGATGCTGCCAGTGGCAAGTCCCCTGCCTGCTGCAGGGCCACTGCCTTTGCCAGCAGTTTGTCAGGCCCAGGACCCCGGTTTCTTTCCCGCTGGTTAGTAGTTGAGTTTGAACTTCGGCTTGACATGGCTGATGCTGAATTAACGGCTGGAAGACAGACGGATGGTACCATAAAAAAAGGCGCGCCGAAGCGCGCCTTTCTGTTGCTCAAAGAATCGAGCGACGACTTACCAGAGGATAAAGGAACCAACCGAGAAGCTATCGTACTCCAGTGTGGTAGCTGAAACTCCAGCTGTTGTCACTTCAGTTTCTGCTTCACTGTACTCGGCCATGACCCTCAGCCAGGAGGTGATGTCGTGGTAGACACCGACGGTCCACATGTCCTGCTCAACCTCATTGTAGAAGGTATCGCCATCTTCGTTACTCTCACCATAGCTTACACCGACCTTGGTCCTGCCATTGAAGGTGTAGGTTCCCTGGACATAGAAGCCATCATTGTCTGAGTCCTCAAATTGCGTTGGAGCTGTCGTGTTAGGTACTCCGGCAAGCGAGGTCGCTGGTGTTGTAAGAAATCCCAACGTGGTCTCCAGATTATCACCATCATAGTAGTAACCGGTAAGTTCGAAACCAGACATACTCGCCTGGGCACCGGCACCCCATCCCTCACGGTCATAATCGGCTCCATTCATGGAGATGCCAGCTGCATTAACTTCAACTTCCTGCCAGGTACCATCGACCCAGATACTGGCAGCACCATTGGTGTAGGCTGTGGTGTACATCACTTCACCTTCAAAGCGTGGCACATCTGTCTCCAATTGGTTTGGAGCCGCACCAAGAGATGGTTCAGCCGGATCATAGATACCCACTGAAAGCCCGAAGCCATTCATGTTCGGGGAGGTCCAGGCTAAACGCGACTCGAAGTTAGGATAGACATAACCCAAACCGACGCGGCCCGTCGTGACGACACCACTGTCAGTTACCGAGAGTCCGCCGTGCATGCCACCCACGCCGAACAGGGTCATGTCCTTGAGGATGGCCTGACGACCAAAATGGGACAGGGTACGGCCATAGCTGATGGTACCGAAGCTGCCGCTGATGTCGGCGACGACTTCACGAGTATCGATGGTGGCACCCTCTATACCAGATCCACCTATACCTGCGGGACCGGCTCCGGCCAAGTCTGTGTGTTGCTTAGCGGTTTGGATCGTCGGCGCAAAGCTGAAGCGTGCGCTACCGGTCAGGCCGTTCACCGTCGGTGACTTGGCGCTGAAGGTAAAGAATGCCGGCAGGAAGCCCGAGGTCACACGTGACGAATCTTCACCACCACCCGCGGATGAACAACCAGTATCACAGTTGATGTGTTGATAAAAGGCATTGACGTTACCGCTGAAGCTAATCTCCCAGCCATTGTCACCGCCGACTACGACAGCGGCGCCGGCAGGTGCAGCCAGGGCCATAGCCATGGTGGCGGTCCCAACTGCGGCAGCCAGTTTGGTCTTTGTAAATTGTTTCATCATTTCCTCCTAATTAAAAGAAATTGAACCTTACCTAATCTCTAGAGGTTAAGTTCGGCCTCCCCAGCCTGTATCCTCCCCTTACACAATCCGGTTTGTACAACAAGGCCCTGAAGGCTAAACGTCTTGTAAAAAGACAGGTGGAAAATACTACAGCCAGGCAACTGTTGCAAGGTTTTTTTCTGTTTTTACAACAACCAGGGAAATGAGCAAAATACGTCTCTTTTACGCAACAGATGATCACCCATTTCAGTAAGATAATCTTTGTAAAAATATGGACTTAGATAATTCTGTTGAATCCAGGTATGATCTCAAAGGAGACCGGATACGGATAAAATCATTGTTGTAACTACACAACAATAATAGAAATTTTTATCCTAAACAACCAGATTACCGTCAAAATTACTGGCCCAATGCCTTTTTTAATGGTCCCAGCCAGGTCTCGTAATGCCTCCAGCGACCCACTGATTGTTTATAGACTGGTTGCCGGACCTGCCACTGGCTGGCTGTTTTCACCGGCCTTTCCGTTTCATGGAAATGCAGGCACCGATTATCCCAGGGCAGACCAATGTACTCGATCAAACGGCGACAGGTTGCCTCCGGTGACTCTGTCAGTTCCTCGTACTGGATCGTGAAGTTCCTTCCCGGAAGGACACTCTCCCAATGGGCCATCAGGCGCTGGTATTGCCGGTAATACTGACCAAGTTCCGTGAGGTCATAGGCATAGGGGTGCAAACTTGTAAATTTTTGAGTATAGATAGACAGGCAGGTGTCCAGCGGGTCGCGCCTGCAGTGGATGATCCGCGCTCGGGGAAAGAGGGTCGCAATCAGACCAATGTGCAGAAAATTGTGCGGCATCTTGTCGGTCACACGGAGTGCATCACTTGCCAGAGCCCGGATGCGAGACAAATAATCAATCGCTATCTTTTCTGTTTCCGGAGCTTGCAGGTGCAATATACAATCGAGATAGTCACCGTTGTCCTCATGCTTTTTAGCCCATTCGTGTGAAATTCGACTGATATCTCCAAGCTCACCTGCACCAAACACCTCCGGGTGTGAGGCGAGGATCTGCTCGGTCAGTGTGGTGCCGGAACGGGGCATGCCGACAATAAAAACAGGTAATTCTGAATTAACTTTACCCGATACTGCTCTATTTCCAAGATAATCTTCACTAAATGTATCAATAAGCCGGGAAACCAAGTGTTCAAATTCATTTACATCATATTGGTATGAACTTCGATGTAATTCATTTCCCTTTTGAAAATATTTGAATGCCTTTTCATATTCATTGCGTTCATCAAAGATCTTGCCGAGGGAAAAGTGTAACTGAATAACCTGTTTTGTCTCCAGATCGGAGACCGTTAGGGCTTCCTGCAACCTTGCCAGATCCTTCTCATTATATTTTTTGCTCCGCGCCAGGCCCAGGTAGGCCTCAATGGAGGATTCATCCAGTTCCAGTGCCTTTCTCAGGGCCTCTTCCGCCTCGTCAAACCTGCCAAACTCCCTCAAGATCACCGCCATCTGCAGGTAGGTTGGGGTAAACCCGGGGTCGAGCTCCAGGGATTTCCTGAATTCCCGCAGGGCCCCCTCCATGTCATGCAGCAATTGTCCGCGACACATGCCCATCTTGTTGTAGGCCCTTGTGTAGTCCGGTTTCAACTCCACTGCCCTGGCAAAGGCATGGATGGCCTGCTCGCCGTCCTCTTTCGACTTGTAAAGCACACCGATGTTATACCATCCCTCGGCAAACCCCGGTTTGAGTTCGATGACCTTGTTGAACATTTCCAGTGCCTCATCGAACCGGTTCAGTTCACGCAATACATTACCCAGATTGTTATAGGCCGGCAGATGTTTCGGATCCAGCCCGATCACCTTTTGCAGGGATTGAATCGCAATCTCCGGTTTTTTCAGATTGATATTGACATTGCCATGTCCAAACCAGGCGCTGACAAACCCGGGATTGAGCCGTGTTGCTTTTGCAAAGGCCCTGGCCGCCTCTTCAAACCTGCCCTGCTGTTGCAGGCAAAGGCCCAGATTGTTGTGATAATCAGGTACCCCGGGATCGATACTGATTGCCCTGGAAATCAGTTTTTCTGCTTCTTCATGCTGAGCTTTGGCCTGGGAGAGCAAAACCCCCAGCAGGTTTAACGCATAGGCGTGTTTGGGCTGTATCTGCAGGATTTGCTGATACAGCTGTTCGGCCTGCTGTAATTGTCCGCGCTGATGATGACCAACTGCGGCTGTTACCAATTGCTCCACTTTACGTGCCGAGGACGGTTGCTGAAGATTGAATGAATAATTGTAGTCTGGTTTTTTCATTATCATGAATTGTTACATCTTCACCTGACTTGCAGTGTATGGACAGTTCCCATTCCCTGCAATCGCAAAAAATATACTTAAGGAAACTCAGAAAAAGTGTTTTTGTCGTCATGCCGTCACCCTTCGGGTATAAATTCCAAACGGTATCCAGTTAATAATTGTTTTTACTGGATTCCGGCTTCGGCTTTGTCTTGAAAACCAGTTCCCGACGTTTTCTATCGCCTATATCCCTATAGGCGTCCTGAGTCGCTCTCGACAGCGTGTTCCCGACGCTGTCTACCTCCCCTCTCCCTGGGGTCGTATCTCCTCCATACCCACAGGGCATAAATACCCACAGGGCATAAATACCCGCAGGGCATAAATACCCGCAGGGCATAAATACCCGCAGGGCATAAATACCCGCAGGGCATAAATACCCGCAGGGCATAAATCCCTGGAGTCGTTCGCCGGAATGACAACTTGACGTATTTCTGGACTTATTCAGAGGTTCCTTAGGTACTGATTCCTAGCCACCGCCCTTCTGGTAACTGAGATCAAATGATGTCATAAACGATTCCACCTGGTCCGGCGAAAAGCCCCTGAAAACAAATTCAATTACGGTAACAGGAAGGGACAATGCGGCGATCTGTTTTATTTTTTCCGGGGAAAGTGAGATCTCAACCATTCCAGCCGGATCATCAATTACTATCCTCTCTCCGGAGACAGTAAAATTCCGGTTTCTCAACGCCTTCGGCAGTAAACGAAAAAAATCCGCATGCGTGATGGTCATCTCACGCCTGATGGTGATGATCATTGCAGAATATTTGATTGATCATGGAAAGTTCACATTGGGCGGTCTCGTATTCTTCCTCGGTAAGACTGACTTGTGTTCGAATCACAACGATAACGTTATAACCTCATTTGTTATTGTATCAATGCTGTCCCATAAACGTAGCTATGATTTTATATGGAAGATAATATTCATTACGTTTGTAATGCTTTTCGTCGTTATTGGCCATGATAATGAATAGAAATACCTCGTCATTCCGGAAAGTACGGAGGACTTATCCGGAATCCAGTGATTGCAAACCGTTGCCTGGATACCGGATAACCGCTTCGCGGTTTCCGGTACGACGGATTATGTTTATTGGACAGTAATAATATTGTATACAACATCGGCCTGTACTTATGGTCGGGCAGGATTAGCGGTTCTTTAAACTCATCTGCAATACGAATTGTTTCTCCCTCTTCAATCCAGGCCACATCGATTGCTTCCGATACTTTATCAGGCAGTTTCAGAAGTGCTTTTTTTACCACCTCTCCTGATCGCCTGTTTGCTGGAATCAGTATATCCACACCTTCGGTTGTACGATGATAGCCATGGGCATACAGTGCATAATCGCCAATGAGCAAATATTTTGCTCCCGCTTCATTCAAGGCATTGATAAGATGCTTTACATCAGCAAAAGTTGCAGGCCGTACCGGTTCATTGTTCACAGGCGGCTTGCGGCCAGGGCAGCCATACCACGAACGAGGCATTCATTCCTGTGTTGATCGGCCTCCTGATGTGTCTTGAAGAAATAAACTCCTTTGGGAATAAAGGTGTCCCCTCCTGATGGTAGTGATTGGAGTGATTCGTTAAATTGAACACCTTCGATAAATGCCTCCGCCGAAGCATGCCATGAGATAGTTTTTTCCCTTCGTTTACCGACTATGATTACTGAATTTTTCAATAGAATAACTACCTTATCCACCGGCGACGGCGGGCCAGACCGCCAGCGTGTCACCCTCTTTCAGTACCGAGCGTTCCCGTTCCTCCGGTTGCAGGTAGACTCCGTTTAACAGGACAAGATGGGCCATTTCCCTGGGTACCCGGCAACGCTCCAGAACACTGTAAGCTGTTTCCCCTTCCTGGATTACCAGTTTCGCATTGTGTATGTCCGATCCCTCAGGCAGGTAATCACGGAGATTCGCAAATAATTTCAATGTGATTTCCATAGTGAAGTTATTCCAGCACAAACTATCTGTTTGAATAGTTGAAAAAATGGACAAATCTCATGGATTGCTGCTCAGGCAACGAACACACTGGTAGTAGACAGAAGTCACCACAAAGACCCTCACACCGGGGTGGCTCTGACGGATACAGTGGTATGCCTGAAGTATACTACACAGGCGGCAAACCTGTTTCACCCGGGGCTTACATTACCCCGGCATTATGGCCAATGGCCTGGGTGCTGCCGAGATAGGCCTTCATAAACTGGCTGGGATCTTCTACCAGTTTTTGTTTCCACGGGCCAAGACTGACTTTTGTCTGGATGAGGCCGCGAATGACCCCGATATTTTCCGTATGTCCGAGCGTCAGTGCACCGATCAACCGGTCTTCATCAAACTGTAGATTGATATACCTGAAATTGTCCTCATCAATCAGTTCTGCTGAATCACCGCCATCAATACCCTGCCATCTTCCGAAGGAACCGGAGATCAGGCCCATGGTATCGAGCACATTCATCAACAGGCTGCCCTGGAACTTGCAGGTACGACCCGCCATGTTCAGCGCCGCTGCCCGTCCATGGTCGACGGCGGTGGGCTGGATAATATGCACTGACTGTTCCCCGGTCGAAAAATCATAGCCCTGGGCAACATCGCCGGCGGCATAGATATTGGGGATGCTGGTGCGCAGGTATTCGTCCACCAAAATGCCGCCATCGGTCGCGATGCCGCTCCCCTCAAGAAATTCGATGTTGGGCTGGACGCCGGTCGCGACAACGGCAAGATTCGGTTTCATCCTGTTGCCACTGTTGAATGTCACTTCCAGTTTCCCCGCTGCATCGCATTTGGCATCAGCAATGGTCGTGCCCGTCAGGACCCGTATGCCTTCCTTTTCCCACCAGCGCTTGACCATGGCGCTGGCAGTCGGGTTCATCATACTCCTGACCATTTGCTGGCCCCTGACGATCGAGGTCACCTTGGCCCCGCGTCTGGCCAGAGCTGACATGATGATACAGGCAACAAAGCCGGCGCCCACCAGCAGGACTTCCTCACCTGCCCCCGCCAGTTTGGCGATATGCCGCGCATCTTCCAGCGTCCAGCAGGCATGCACCCTGGGAGAACCTGTCTTTTCCAGGACTTCCTCCCGGTAGGCCCGCGAACCGGTTGCCACCAGCAAGCGGTCATAGCCGATGGTTTTACCATTATCCAGGGTGATCTCATTCTTGCCCGGATTGACTTTCATAACCCGCGCCCGGATAAGATCAATCTTCAGCGATTTGTAGTGATCATCGGTCGTACGCAGGTGCGTCCCCTCTTCCCCGATCCTGTCCTGAAGATAGTAGGGTATTGCCATCCGTGAATAGGGCACTCCCGGTTCATCGCCAATCAGGGTAATCCCGGAATCCGGATCGACCTTTCTCAGGGTCTCCGCAGCGAGCACGCCTGCCGGACCTGTACCGATGATGACATGCTTCATAGAAATATCTCCAGCAGCTGTACGCGCAACGATTGCATGTTATAAACCGAGACGGGCCCGGGTTTCTCTTGTCGGTACCCCCTCCGGGGTCCAGCCACGGATCTCATAGTAACGCGGCAACATCTTGCCCAGCTCACTGACCCGCCCTGCTGCTGGCCCGGTCTTGCCCGCGTCCTTGAGCAGACGTTTTGGCAGTGTATCGTCCTTGCCGGTAAGACCGGCGGCCAGATTAAAGTCACGCTCCATGGTCCAGATCCGTTCTCCGGTTTCTACCATCTTCTCAGCCGTCCAGTTACCCTCACAGGCTGCATCCACCTGTGGTGCGATATCCTCCATGGTCCAGGCAAACGTAGTGAAGACACAAAGACCGGTGGAATCCACCGCTGCCGTGGCATCCTGAAATGCCTTGACCAGTTCCGCCTTACCCTCCGTCACCAGGGGATCGGTTTTTACGGGAATACCCAGTACCTCGGAGGCGATGGTATAACCGCGCAGATGACAGGCCCCCCGGTTGCTGGTGGCATAGGACAGTCCCATGCCCTGGACACCACGGGGGTCGTAGGCCGGGAATTCCTGGCCCTTCACCGTCATGGAAAATTCCGGATGACCGTACTTTTCACACAGGCGTTTTGAACCCAGACCTATTTCCAGCCCAAAACCCTCTCCCTTTGCAGTCATTTCCACGGCCCAGACCATCGCCTCGGCCGAACCAAATTTCAATTCCACGCCGCCCGTGTGCTTTGTGGTAATTGCGCCGACGTCAAATAACTCCATCGCCGCCGCAATGGTGGCACCGCAGCTGATCGGGTCCAGACCGTCTTCATTACAGAGAAAGTTGGCATAGGTCATGGCATCCAGATCATCAATCTCGCAGTCAGAACCAAATGCCCAGGCATTTTCATACTCCAGTCCGCCGGATGCACCCCAGTATTCCGGTTTGTCTTTCACGGCAAAGTGACCACGGTCCACGGCAGAGATACGACCACAGGCAATGGT
>MGXK01000078.1:17680-17836 GCA_001802375.1 Gammaproteobacteria bacterium RBG_16_51_14 | reverse complement strand
TCATGAGTACCTGCGTGCCCAGTGCAGGCAACCCCTTGCCGGTAACGGCATTCCCCGCCAGTATTTTCTTTCCGGCCTCTGTCGCCTGCATAAATTTCATGGGATCCCTGATATTACCAACCCCGATGGTGCCACGGATGGCAACGGCCTTGAGAT
>MGXK01000078.1:13733-17553 GCA_001802375.1 Gammaproteobacteria bacterium RBG_16_51_14 | reverse complement strand
TTGGTGGTCTTTATGGATCAGTTCATCCGTCTCCCAAACCGATTTGCCCCACAGGTCTTTTGCGCACAACAATTCGGCATTTTCGTCCTCGATGTAGAGATAGACCGGCCCGCGTGCCTTACCCTCGAAAATAATCATGTCCCAGCCTGCGTTTTTAATCTCGTTACCGAAAAAACCGCCGGAATTGGAACAGGCGATCGCCCCGGTCAGGGGACTTTTGGTGACGACTGAGTAGCGCCCGGCGGTGGATGCCATCGTCCCGGTCAGCGGGCCGGTGGTCATGATGAGCTTGTTATCAGTACCCAGCGCATCACATTTCGGATCGATTTCTGCCACCAGGTATTTGGTTGCCAGGCCACGCTGGCCCAGATACTGCATGGCCCATTCCATATTCAGTGGCTCCTTGCTAATGGAACCCGAGGTCAAATTCACACGTAATACATTCTGTGTCCAAGCCATAACAATATCCTCCTACGCCCTGGCGCTGTCTTTAGACAAATTCTGCGCGGCATGGGCGCGCATGCGTTCCAGTCCCGTATGGTCTGCATCAATATAGGTGATCGCCTCGGTGGGACAGGCCCTGGCACACTCCGGCGCGCCGCCACACAAGTCGCATTTGTACACAATGCCGGTATCCTGGAGATAATTGACCGTGCCAAACGGGCAGGCGATGGTACACACCTTGCAACCGACACAGATTTCCTCCACCACTACCTTGGCACCGGTCTCCGCATTGTAGACAATGGCCTCAACCGGGCAGGCATGCATGCACCAGGCCTCATAACATTGGGTACAGGTATAGGGGACGAAGCGTCCTTCTTCGTGAAAATTGAATATCTTGATGCGGGATTTTGAGGGATTGAACACCCCTTCGGCCTGATAGGAACAGGCCATCTCGCATTGCAGGCAGCCGGTACACTTTACCGGCTCAATATGAAGTGAACGAAGCATCAGGCGCCCCCTCTTCGTGGTTTTATTTCGTGTTTGCAACCTCTGAATACCGGCTTACCGAATATAATGATATACATCTCGCTAATAGAACTTACTATGTTAAATGTAATTAGAATAAGTATAGATTATTTGTCCTTGCAAGCGAAGTGTCAAAACTATTGTGGCATT
Source organism: Gammaproteobacteria bacterium RBG_16_51_14 (assembly GCA_001802375.1). Taxonomy (GTDB): domain Bacteria; phylum Pseudomonadota; class Gammaproteobacteria; order Eutrophobiales; family Eutrophobiaceae; genus RBG-16-51-14. The sequence continues at coordinate 16,434 of MGXK01000078.1, read as the reverse complement.
GCCCCGGCGAATTCATACACATAGCAGTTTTTTTGCGAATATAATCATCCGGATTTCGTCATTTTAAACGCATATATCTCATTAATAATTACTGTAAATCCATTAAATTAAGATATTTTCCTATATTTATTCTGACTTCAGCTGATTATTATCACATCTTGTCCAAGAACTTATCCATCACAATCAATACGTAATCATCTACAACCGTTTAACTGCTTCGAATTATGAAGAAAGTGAAAAAATATTTAGTAAATACCTGCCGCTGCACATTCCTGATCTCATCATGCATTTTTCTGACACCAGCCGTGTCCGATGAACCCGAAATTGACCTGGCTTACATTGGCAGCACCAGTGACACTGCCTGGCTTGGTATGAAACAGGGCCTGGATGAAGCCAATCTGCAGGGCCAGTTTCTGGGGCAGAAATATGCACTCAGCGCTTTTGACCCGGGCCAGATTAAAGACGCTGATTTTTCACACTACGTTGCCATCATCACCGCCGTTGACCATGATCTCTTCCTCAGGATCAGTGAATCGCAACCAGGCGTGCCTGTTTTTAACCTGTCCCTGGATGATGATGACCTGCGTTCTGCCTGCCTGCCCAATGCCCTGCATATTATTCCCAGTAAACGTATGAAGTCCGATGCCGAGGCACAATGGCTGCAAAAAACACCTGATTCACATGCGACTGCCCGCGCCTGGCATCCGGATTTCGAAAAATTTGCCGGGCGCGACCTCAATAAACGTTTTCTGAAAAACCAGATGGTAAAGATGGACGACCCGGCCTGGGCTGGCTGGGCATCAGTCAAAATCATCTCAGATAGCATCGCCAGAGAGAAAATCACGGATGCCGGAGAATTATTGCAGTATCTGAAAACTCAACTTTCGTTTGATGGTCAGAAGGGTGATAACCTGAATTTCCGGGTAACAGGACAATTAAGACAACCACTGATCCTGGTCGAGGATGACAAAATTGTCGCTGAAGCACCTGTCAGGGGTGTAGCAAATCCACCCACACTCGACAGCCTTGGCATGGTGGAATGTGCAAAATGAATTGGTCATTGGTCAGTTGTCATTTGACCACTGACAACTGACCAATGACAACTGACCAATGACAACTGACAACCATTAAGGAGATATAACCAATGAAAACTTTCGTTTCTGTAATAATAATATACACCCTGACACTTGGCATCGCCTGTGCCGAACCGACGGGCCGTATCTTCGTGACCAATGAGAAAAGTAATACCATCAGTGTCATTGACAGCAAGACCCATCAGATTGAAACCACCCTGGAGATTGGAAAACGGCCGCGAGGAATCGGTTTTTCCCCCGATCACAGTGAGTTATATGTCGCTGTCAGTGATGAAAACGTGATTGCCGTCGTTGACCCGAAGTCACTCCAGGTCTTGAGACAATTTCCGGCAGGTTCGGATCCCGAGGCATTTGCAGTCCACCCGAATGGTGATATCTATATATCAAACGAAGATGACGCCAAGGCGACGGTTATCAATCCAAAGACCGGGGAGCAGGTCAGTGAAATCAAGGTGGGCCTGGAACCGGAGGGTGTGGCGATTTCACCGGACGGTACCAGGGTCATTGTCACCAGTGAATCTACCAACATGCTGCATGTGATTTCAATACCGGAACACAATATCCTGAGCAATATCCTGGTCGGTGTACGCCCGCGCTCGGTCACCTTCAGCAAGAACGGCGAACTTGCCTATACAACGGCAGAAATCACCGGGGAAGTCTTCAAGGTCGACGTGTTAAAAGGGCAGATAATAAAAAAAGGGCTTTTCGAGGATAAAAATGCCAAGCCCAAGGACGTGATGCTGAGCAGGGATGAGAAGACCCTCTACATTGCCGGTGGTCGTGCCAACAAGGTGCTGGTAATGAATACTGACAGCATGGAACTCATCACGGGCATCCCGGTCGGTAACCGCGTCTGGGGACTGGCCCTGAGCAGAGATGGAAACCGGCTTTACACTACCGATGGCCTCAGCGGGACGGTATCCGTCATTGATACCAAAGAAAACAAGGTCATCGATACAATCAAGGTAGGTGAATTACCCTGGGGTGTCGTGATTGATGATTGATATTAGAAGTGGCTCGGGACTAAGAACCAAGGACTGAGGACTGAGGACTGAGGACTGAGGACTGAGGACTGAAAAATCGTAGTACGAATAACTATTGTAAGCAAATTTTGCGATTCTACCCGGACTCAATAGAATCCTGAAACCGGGTAACCAGTTCCGGGCTATGCCTCCACTATTTTATGCCGGATCGCCAGTCTGGCGATTTCAGCGACAGTGGAAACATTCAACTTGGACTTGATCTGTGTGCTGTAATTGGCCACGGTCTTGTAACTGAGTGACAGGCGTTTCGCAATCTCGCTTGTATTCAGACCCTCTGCCAGTAAACAGAATATCTCGAATTCGCGGGTAGACAGGTTGGAGAAGGGTGTATCCTTGCCCCGTACTTTCTGGTATGCCAACCGCTGGGAGATGTCGGGATCAAGGTGCAACTGGCCAGCCGCCAGTTTCCTGATCGCTTCAATCAGGACTTCCGGGGCACTGCTCTTCGTGATATAGCCACGGGCACCAGCCTGCAGCGCCTGCTCCACGAAAACGGTACTTTCATGCATGCTGAATACCAGGATCCTGGCATCAGGGTCGCGGGCAACAATCCTCCGGATCGCT
>MGXK01000078.1:2520-13725 GCA_001802375.1 Gammaproteobacteria bacterium RBG_16_51_14 | reverse complement strand
GCCAATCCCAGGCAGAGAAAGATCCATTACGACGATATCCGGCTTACTGTCGATATAACATCTGCAGGCCTGCTCGCCATTCTCTGCCTCGGCAACAACTTCAATGTCCTCTGAATTTTTCAGGAGCATCCGGTAACCAGCACGGACCACTGCGTGATCATCCACCATCAGTACACGGATTTTCTTTGCCGGTTCCATCATTCATTCACTCCTCTCTGCATGGGGACACTTACCCTGATCAATACGCCCTTGCCAATACCCGAATCAAGTGTAAATACTCCCTGTAATGCCTGGACCCGCTCACGTATACCCAGCAGACCAAGCCCCCATTGTGTAGTTGCCGGATCGAAGCCGCGACCATTGTCCCGCATTGTCAATTCCACATGATTTTTTTGTGTCAGGGGACTGCCAAAGGCAAGATGAATATATACCTCACTTGCCCCGGAATGTTTGAGAATATTCGTCAAACCTTCCTGCACAATCCGGTACAAACTGATATTCAGTGTTTCCTGTGTATTCTCCGGCCTTCTGTCAAAACTGAAATGACAGAATATATCATCATGGCGACTATTCCAGTCATCTATCATATCCTCCAATGCCGTGATCAACCCCAGTTCATCCAGGGCAGCAGGACGTAAACGACGCATCATATTCCGGGCTACATCGTGCATATGGTTTGCAAAGGTCACGATGGTCCCGGCGCTGTCCCTGATCGATTTGTCTTCCCTATCAGGTTGTTGCCCGATGGAAACAGCCACTGCCTTGATTGCACTGATTGTCTGCCCGAGTTCGTCATGTAACTCATGGGCAATATATCTACGTTCATTTTCCTGTATAGCCAGTGAGCGCTGTGTCAGCATGCTGTTTTCATCCCTGCTCCGTTGCAGGTATTCCGCCATCAGGTTGAATTTTTCAGAAATCCTGTTCAGTTCCGGCAACCGGAATCGCGGCAAGCGTAACTGGTAGTTCCCCTGTTCAATGCCATCCAGTGCAACCAGTATCGTTTCTATCGGCGCCAGGTCCCTGCCCAGACTGAAATAAACAAGGGCATTGGCAAGGACAACAAATACCAGCAGCAAACCGAGTACCCCGCGGGTTTCTGCCCAGGCCTCGGTGATTTCATCAGACGGGTTTGCCCAAATGAGTATTTCCGTTGAGGGTATATCAGGCCCATACAGCCAGCGTCTGATTTTAAGGGGGGGCGGTTGCACCAGGTGCACAAACCACCCTGGTGCATCCGAGGTGATAGGCATTTCTGACACCGGCTCCTCATATTGATAGATAGCGGGGCTGTATCGGTTTTCATCAATAACCGAGGGGGTACGAATATAGATATGCAGATGCCGGGTACTTTTTATATTGGCAATCTGTTGCAATAAGCGTTGCTGTACGGTTTCCTCCTCAGTTTCCACAATGGAAATGGCGGTCTCTATCAATTGCAGGGCGAGGTGCGCAGTTGCGTCTACTTCATTCTGGACCGCCTGACGTACGTTATTGATCACATAATAGCTTCCACCAAGCAATATCAGGAGAAACAGACTGGTAATCAGCAGATTGAGTCGAAATCTAAGGCTCATATACAATCATAAATATCTTCAATAAAATCAAACTCACGTAACCAGCACATTTCCTGAGCGTATACCGGCAGGATGATGTTACTTTCAAGTCCATGTCAACACTATACGAAAGATTGCATAGCGAGTGATAGACCATATATCATTTATGCTGAAAAAATAAATGTTTAGGAAAAATTCCTGATGAACCTAATGCAAAAAACCATCTTCCAGACAGGGTTGTTTCTTATGATCGTGACAGGAACTGTTCAGGCAACGGAGGATCCACTGAAAAGTGCCATCGATAGCGGTCTGGAAGCACAGGAAGATGCGATCACCGCACAGCAGCATGTGGATTCCCTCGCCGATGAAACCGTGGATCTGTTGCAGGAATACCGGAATGCTTTATACAGAACTGACGATCTGAAGGAGTACATGGATCAACTGGAAAAACAGGTAAAGGCACAGGAGGAAACACTTGTCTCCCTGAAAAAACAGTCAGCTAACGCTGAGGTAACGCAGCGGGAATTCGTTCCTTTCATGCTGCGTATGGTGGATGCCCTGGAAAAATTTGTGGCGCTGGATATGCCTTTTCTCTCTGTAGAACGCAAAATGCGCGTCAAGACCATCAAGGAAATGATGGATCGGCCCGATGTTTCCCTGCCGGAAAAATACCGGCGCATTATGGAAGCGTATCAAATCGAAATGGACTATGGCCGCACGATAGAAACAGGCAGTGATACGATCTCTCTCAACGGCAAGAACACTACGGTTGATGTGTTGCAAATAGGGCGTGTTGCGCTTTTGTACCAGACCCTTGACGGCAAGGAATGCGGGTACTGGAATAAAAAAGGAAAAATATGGGATAAGTTACCTGATGATTATAACGAATCGGTCAAGAAAGGAATCCTGATCGCGCGTAAACAATCCTCGCCTGATTTCTTTAATATTCCTGTCGCAGCTCCGGAAAAATCAAGATGAAGCCATCCATTTTTATTCTCGTTTTATTATCAATGCTTCCCTGTGCGCAGGCGGAAACACCGAAGACACTGGATGAGCTTGTCAAACAGGTACGAGAAACCCACCTGCTGGAAAAGAAAGAAAATGCAGAACGCGAACAGCAATTTCAACAGGCGCGTGATCAGCAGCAACGGCTGTTAAGCGAAGCCAGATCGGAACTGGCTGCAATAGAGAAACACGCCGAAGAACTGAAACTTATCTATGAACAGAACGCACAGGAGATAGAAAGACAAAATACACTGCTGACAGAACGCATAGGTTCACTTGGCGAGTTGCATGGTATTGTCAGACAAATAGCCGGGGACATTGATGTCATTATCGACACATCGCTGGTTTCTGCACAAATATCCGGAAGGGATGACCTTATTGACGAGCTTGCGGCAAGCAAGACACTGCCTGCAATCAGCGAACTGGAACAATTATGGCAACTGGTGCTGGAAGAGATGGTGGAGTCAGGCAAGGTGGTTACCTTTCCTGCAAACCTCATTACCAGCACGGGCAATGAGGTTGAACAGGCGGTAACCCGTATTGGTGTCTTCAACGCCGTTTCCAATGGCAGGTTTCTGCGGTATCAACCTGAAACAGGAAAGCTGGCAGAACCAGGCAGACAACCTTCGAAACGCCATCAGTCGATGGCACAGGAACTTGAAAATGCTGATGGGGAGATTTTCCCTTTCCCGATTGATCCGACGCGTGGTGTGTTGCTGGCGCTGCTCATACAAAGCCCCGATCTTGTGGATCGCATCAGACAAGCCGGTATCATCGGCTACGTGATCCTGGCCCTCGGCAGTCTGGCCCTGCTCATAGTGGCGGAGCGTTTCATCATACTAATCACTGTACAGAGAAAAATATTTCGCCAGCGCGAAAGCACCGCGATAGCGGCAGATAATCCCCTCGGAAGGTTGCGCCAGGTTGAACGTGACAGTCCATACGCAGATGCGGAAACCCTTGGACTCAAGCTCGATCAGGCCATCCTGAAAGAGATCCCGAAACTGAGACGTCGCCTGCCCATACTTGCCGTGTTTGCAACGGCCGCGCCACTGCTTGGTCTTTTGGGTACCGTGGCCGGTATGATCGAAACATTCCAGTCCATGACACTTTTTGGAGCCGGTGATCCAAAGATCGTTTCCGGTGGCATATCACTCGCCCTGGTTGCCACGGAGCTCGGGCTTGTCGTTGCCATTCCCATTCTGCTCCTGCACGGCTGGTTGCATGGTCTGAGCAACCAGATTGTTCATGTGCTGGAAGAAGAAATCGCGGCGCTGGTGGCACGTCGCGAAGAAATGGCTCATCCCGTTACCGAGCGTCATGCCTGATTATCTCAGCGCACTGTTTTCCCAGGGTGGACCGGTTATACCCTATATCCTCCTGCTGTCGGTACTTATGTGGGTTCTCATACTTGAGCATTACTGGTTTATTATCCTCCAGTATCCGCAACTGTTTGCCAGGGTTCAACAGGAATGGAACAGACGCGCGGAATATCGATCCCGGACTGCACGCCGGTTGCGGGCACAAAAGATAGCATCGCTCTCGCTGCTTGCACGCCGAACCCTGCTCTATATCCGCATTCTTATACAGGTACTGCCGCTGCTCGGTCTGCTCGGCACCGTATCAGGATTGATTCATACATTCGATGCAATCACCCTGCTTGGCGGCAACAACCGGTCGGGGATTGCTGCGGGAATATCGGAGGCGCTTGTGGCGACACTAACCGGTCTGGTCACAGCGTTATCAGGACTTTATTTCAGCGTAAGTCTGGAAAGCCGCTCGACACTGGCACAGGAGCAGGCTGAAACATTGCAACGGGAGTAGATCATCATGCGCCGAAGTCACGCCGAAGCCGGATATGAACCGGTACACATCAACGTAATACCGCTTATCGATGTCATGTTTTTCCTGGTATTGTTTTTTGTGGCCACTTCTTCATTTGTGAAAGAGAGTGGGATTGAGATTAATCGTCCCTCGGCACAGACAGCAGTTGTATCGGAAAAGGATAATCTGATTATCAGTATTGCCCGTGACGGCGGGATATGGATTGAAAACAGCCAGATCGACATCCGCCAGGTACGCGCCCATGTTGAGCGCATGATCGCAGAAAATCCTGCGGGCACTGTGCTTATCCTGGCTGATCTCGAGTCGCATACCGGCTCTGTAGTCGAGATTATGGATCAGGTGCGGCTTGCCGGTATCACCAGCATAGCCATTGCCGCCGAACGGATTTAGTCAACGCACGTATATCCGTTGTAGACACCAGTATGACAAACACACTCAAGCAACCACTGATTATCACTGCTGCATTCATTATCAATATCCTGCTTTTTCTATTGATTCAGCAAATGGTCAACAATGACCAAGGGGCATTGCGTGGCATGGAAAGGATTAACATGGTTGAATTTATACGGATACAGCAAAAACCCTTATCACCGGAAGATAAACTCAGGAAAACACAGCCGGACGAACCACCTCCCCCTGAAGAACCGCCTCCACTGCAACAATTGCCACAACCTGACATATTGAAACCTGCACAGGTCAGCATGGATTTGCCCGTACCTGATATCAACCTGCCATCTTCTGTTAAAGGAATACCTTATCTGGGCGACTTTCAGAAAACACTTACCCAACGTCCAGCAGTTGCACCGGAATTACCCGTAATCGATACCCATGTAGTACCTACGGTCAGGATCCCGCCTGTTTACCCGCCACGTGCGTTACGTATGGGGATTGAAGGCGTTGTGACTGTTGAATTTACCATCGCAACGGATGGTTCGGTCAAGGACCCGCAGATCATCAAGGCTGATCCACCGGATATTTTTGACCGCGCCGTCTTGCAGGCAATACAGAAATGGAAATTCACCCCTGACATTATTGATGGTAAGCCGGTTGAGAAGCGGGCAAGACAGGATGTCCGTTTCGAACTGCAACAATAGTCATGAATACCCACGAACGTGCCTGTTCTGTTTCCCTTTTATTCCTCGTTCTGTCGTTTATGCCCCGGACAGTTTTACCTGCAACGGAGAGTGACCAGCCGCCATTCCTGGATGAGCACACCTATACCATACTGACTGCCGTTCACGAGAACATGGACAAGGAGGATTATGCCTCTGCACTGGAAAAACTGGACAAACTGTTGTCCGGAGAAACCATAAAGCCGTACGACATGGCAATCGTCCAGCAGACTAGAGGTTATGTCCTGAACACACTGGGTAAACATAGAGAAGCAGTCCAGGCCTTCATCAGTGCACTCGGGGAAAACAGCTTGCCGGAGGAGGTGACCCATCACCTGCATTACCTGACAGCACAGCTGTTAATCTATACCGAATCCTACAAGGAAGGTCTCCAGTATCTGGATGAATGGTTCCGGAATGAACCAGACCCGGATGCAGAGGCACACATGCTGGCAGCATCAGCCTGCTATCAGACAGGCAACTTCAGTGAAATGATACCCCACGTGGAAACTGCGATTGGAAAAACCGGACAGCCACAACAAGGCTGGTATGAAATCCTGCTTGCCGGTTATTACGAGACTTCGGCCTTTGAACAGGCGGCCGGCCTCCTGGAGACCATGATCAAACGCTATCCGGACAAGGGGGATTACTGGCTACAGCTGACCGGTGCGTATCAACGCCTGAAACAGGAAAAGAGGGCACTGGCCGTGAGTGAACTCGCCCATGCGAAGGGAATACTCAACAACGACGATATACTGCAACTGGCAAGAAACTATCTTTATATGCAAATGCCTTACCGCGCCGCAAGGCTGCTGCAGGATGAACTGGAAAAAGGGAACATGGAAAAAACAAAAGAAACCCTCGAACTGCTGGCAAACAGCTGGCTGCTTGCCCGGGAAACCGGGAATGCGTTGATCACATTATCCGAGGTCGCAGAAAAGAGCAATGACGCGAATATATATTTCCGGCTTGGCCAGTTAAGCATTGAGATGGAACGATGGACTCAGGCCGTACTGTCCCTTAAATCAGCATTCAAGGCAGGCCTGATTAACAACGTGGAGGAAGCCTATCTGTTGCTCGGGATTGCCGCCTTTCACATCAATGACAGGTTACTTTCGATAAAGGCATTCAATATCGCCATGGCCAGCAGCGAGGTCGGTGAGAAGGCAAAATGGTGGTGGGGATATCTGTATCGATCAGATAACTCATGAGGAGTAACCGGAAATCAGGCGGCTTTATAAACCTTAAAAAATCCCTTTTTCTGCATTTTCCAGCACCTGTATCAATTCTGCTGCGGTCTGAAAGCGATCATCCGGTCTTTTTGCCATTGCCCGATCGATAATCTTCTGATATTGATGAAGCTCAGAGGGTAATCTGGGTATGGGGAAATGAATATGCTGATAGATCAGACCCGACGGATTATCGGCAACGAAGGGCTTTTCGCCCACCAGCATTTCGTACAGAAGCACACCTGCGCTGTAAATATCGGATCGGGTATCGACCGGTTGCCCTTCCGCCTGTTCCGGACTCATGTAATACGGCGTGCCAAGTACCTGCCCTATTGTGGTGATATCACTGTTTGCATTCAGATTTCTGGAAATACCAAAATCCGCCAGGGCGAGACTGTCATCACCCCGAAACATGATGTTTGCAGGTTTGAGATCCCGATGCACAATACCGATCCTGTGTATTTGATCCAGGGCATACGCGATATGTGTTGCATAGATGATGGCCATGTCCGGGTGCAGGCCTGATTCCATCCTTTGCTTGAGATCGCCTCGTGAAAAAAATTCCATGGCGATAAATCCATAATCATCCGTACTGCCATACTCATAAATCCTGACAACAAATTGAGAATTCAGACCGGATATCAGTTCCGCTTCCTGCATAAAGCGTTCAAACATATTGGATATATTGATCTTGTTCAGGTAAAGGATCTTGATAACAACCGTCTTTTTATCACTCTTCCTTTCAGCAAGATAGACTTGTGACATCGCCCCTTCGCCAATCAACCTGACAAATCGGTAGCCGATATCCCGCCTCTGTTCAGGTACCTGGTCCTTATTATGAATATGCTTTATTTTCTGGGTAGTTTCATTGATGTCGAGTTGCTGTTTATCCAGTCCCTGCTGATTCAGTCCTGCCGCATCTTCAACCATTTCAGCGATGCGTTTTGGAGAAATATCCGCCTTGTTAATGTAATCCACTGCCCCCAGCTTGATGGCCTTGACAGCAATGTATTCATCCCCTTCTGCGGTTAAAACGATGGCTGGCGGGAAATGCGGCTTACGGCTGAATGCCTGTAACCATTCGAGACCGTCTTCCTTCGGTCCCAGCCGGTAATCCAGCAACAGAACATCATACCGGGACCAGTCATAATTATCCGGTGGCCTGCCCATATGCTCAAGGTCATATTCTATGACCTCTGCATCCGGCAGCTGTCTGGTGAGATAGAGCTTGATCAATGCCCTGAAATCAGCGGAGTCGTCAATAATAAGTATCTTCATATCTGCGCTGTTGGCGTTATATAACCCAGGAAAGGTCTGAATAATTCCATACCTCACCAGGGGGAACCGAGGTCCTGGAATTTTCACACTCAAAAAGCATAACCGGCATGGTAGTCTGCATAATAGAGGTTACTCTCCGGATGGTACCGGATCATCCGGATCCTGTGCCGTAAACCGGCCAAAATTCAGCATGACGCTCGGCATGATCAGCAGGTTGAGAACCGTTGATGACGCCAGTCCCCCGATAATGATACTGGCCATGGGGCCCATAATCTCACGTCCCGGATTATCACTGTCAAAGGCAATCGGTAACATGGCCAGGGCGGTCACCAGTGCCGTCATCAGGATCGAAGGCAGACGTTCCTGTGCACCCTGAACAGCCGTTGTCAGGTTCCAGGGTTTACCATCAACCTCGACCAGGTATTTATAATGTGAAACCAGCATAATCGAATTGCGCACCGTGATTCCAAACAGGGTAACAAAACCCACCATGGAACCGACAGAGATGAGTCCCCCTGTCAATACGACCGCCAGAACACCACCCACCAGTGAAAAGGGGAGATTGAGTAACATCAACAGCACGTTCTGAAAATTGCCGACCGCGATATAAATCAATATCAGAACCCCGATACCGGCCAGTGTGGAATGCAGGATCAGTTCTTCCCGTGCCTTGGCGCGTTCGATCAGGGCACCGGTAAATTCCGGATAGGTCCCGGCCGGAAAACGGACATTATCCTGCACCCGTTGTTTCAGGTCAGCCATGAAGGATTGAAGATCGCGTCCTTCCACATTGGCAGTCACCGTCTGTACGCGTTGCGCACCATGATGCAGGATATTGTAACGTCCCCCTGTCTGCCGGATATCAGCAACCTGATCCAGCGCAATCATCATGCCTTCGGGCGTGCGTAAAGGTAGTTGCCGGACATCATGTGGTTGTTGACGATGCTCCGGCTTCAGGACAACGGCGACATCATATATACGATTGCCCTTGTTAATCCTGCCAACGGCTTCCCCTTCAAAGGCAACCTGGATTGCATCCATGACCTCACCAGGTCGTAATCCATAATTATCCAGTTGATCCATTTTCAGCCGGATTTGCAACAGGGGTGTCCCCGGTGGTGAGCGCAGCTGGACATCGGTTGCGCCTCTGACCGACCTCATCACTTTTGCAACCGACTGGACCAGTCGATCCAGAACTTCCAGATCTTCACCATAGATATTCACAACCACCGGCGACTGGTAACCCGATATCGTTTCATCCACCCGTTCTGATAAAAAGTTATAAGCTTCATACAGAATTCCAGGCGTTTCACGCATAACAGCCCGTATTTTATTCAGGACGCGTTGCTGTTCCTCACCGGACAACGGTTCCAGATCCACTTCGTATTCACTGTAATGACTGCCAAAGGTATCCGCCCCCCGTTCTGCCCTGCCCGCCCACTGAGATACCGAACGGATACCGGGGATATCCAGGAATGCCCTGGTCAGGCCATTACCCATACGGATGGATTCCTGCAAGGAGGTTCCAGGCAGGCTTGAGGTATGGGCAATATAATGGCCCTCACGTAAATCCGGCAGAAACTGGCCACCCAGCCAGGGCACGATAAACAGGCCCATGGCACAGAACAATAAACTGGCGCTGAGTGTCAGCACCGGCATTCGGCCAGTCACCTTCAGACACCAGCCATAGACCGGCTTGATCAGACGAATCAGTGGTGGATCAGTATCTGCCAACCTGGCATGCTCCAGTAACAGGTAACACAAGGCCGGGGTCGCTGTCAGCGCGACCACCAGTGACATGAGGATAGCCAGGATGTAGGAAAATCCAAGGGGTGAAAACAGCCTGCCTGCCAGGCCACTCAGCGTCAATAAAGGGATGAACACCAATGCCACTATAAATGTGGCGTAGACAACCGATCCACGAACTTCCATTGATGCATTGAAAACAACCTCGAAATCAGACCGTGGTTTGTCATGATGGCGATTTTGTCTTAGTCGCCGAAAGATGTTTTCGGTATCAATGATGGCGTCATCAACCACTTCTCCAAGGGCAATGGCCAGACCACCCAGCACCATTACATTCAGATTGATGCCCATCTGTAACAATACCAGCGCAGCACTTAACAGGGACAGGGGGATAGCCATTGCAGAGATAAACGCTGTTCTCAGATTGAACAGGAAAAGACAAAGTACGGTAACCACAAAGAAACCACCAATCATGAGATGTTCCGTAATATTATTCAGCGAGGTCTCAATATAGTTGGCCGGCCGGAACAGGTGGGGATACAGCTTGATCCCCTGCTTGGCAAAAAGCCCCTCGAATTCATTCAGTGCCGCCTCGGCAGCACGTGATACGGTCAGGGTATTGGCACCATACTGACCGATCACCATCATGACAATGGCGGGTTGCCCCATGATTGCCGCGGCACTGAATGCCGGCTCGGGGGCCATCCGGATATCAGCAATATCAGACAGGTACATGTTAATACCATCCTGCCGCCTCAGGATAACCTTTCCAAGGTCTGTTTCGTCAACCGGTTGTCCTGTCGTCGTCAAGGTGATCCGCTGATTATGATTTTCAATAAATCCGGAACCTTTAATGCCGGTTGCTTCTCTGGCAGCTTGTGTTACCTCATCGATCCCGATTTTGAAACGCTGTAATTTTTCCGGGTCAACCTGGATCTGTAACTGCCGGATATCTCCGCCAAAGACATTTACATCAGCAATACCCGGCACGCTTAACAGACGCGGGACCACTGTCCAGTCCGCGATTTCCCGCAAATCCATGAGACTGCGTTCCTCACTGGTGATTCCAATGGTAAGGATCGTCGCTGAAGAAGAGGCCAGTGGCACGATGACCGGCTGTTCAACGCCTTCCGGCAATTTATTCATGATTCCGGCGAGGCGCTCCGCCACGAGTTGACGATTACGATAAACATCACTGTCCTCATCGAACACAACGGTGACGATGGAAAGTCCCTGTATGGATTCGGAACGAACGTAGTTCAGGTTAATAAGTCCACCAATGGCATTCTCAATTTGTTGCGAGACCAGGATCTCCACCTGTTCCGAGGACAAGCCGGGTGATTCCGTCTGGATAATAACCAGTTTGGGTGAAAATTCAGGAAAGATATCGAGCCCGGCGCGGGATAGCTGGTACGTACCGTAGGCAAGTAACAA
>MGXK01000078.1:0-2512 GCA_001802375.1 Gammaproteobacteria bacterium RBG_16_51_14 | reverse complement strand
GTGCGATGATGACACCACGAAAACGGATGGAGAATCGGACAATCGCGGCAAGCATGTAATTGGTTATTGGTCAGTGGTCAATGGTCGCTGGTCAATGGTCACTGGTCAATGGTCACTGGTTACTGACAACAAACAACTGACTAATGACCACTGACCAATAACCAATAACCAATAACCAATCATGGATTATCATCCTCGTCGGGAATGGACCAGCGAAATTCCTCCGATAACAGCATCTGTCCACCCTGTAAAACAATACGGGCATCCGCCAGGGTTTCATCTTCAACAAACCAGCCCTCCCTGCCCTCCCGGTAACGGGTCAATACCTGCCTGACGAAGGTGTCATCGTCTCTTTGAATATAAACCCATGGCTTGTCGACATACCAGATCACCGCTGAAGCAGGGATAGTTACCCCTTGTGCAAGGGTTTTATCTTCTGTTACCCAGACATCCAGCCGCATACCGACCCGCAGGTTTTCGGCACGGGTATGGAAATAATAGGTCTCACCCTGGATCAGTGAATCGGTCATGGTTGCCGGTGCGATATAGTATGCCTCCTGTGCAGTTTCACGATCCCCACTGTGACTTAGCATGATTTTTTCCGTGCCGGGCGGAAGCTGCTGATCACCCCCCATTGTCACCAGGACGAGTATTTCTTCATGTGACCTGAGGCGCCTGAATATTTCAGCATCCTCCTGCGCCCAGTTGACAATTTCGGTATTCCAGTTCTGCATGGCCTCATTTCGCAGGTCTTCCATTTTCTGCCTTTCGGCCTGTACTCTTGCACTGTCTGTCAACCAGCGCGCCTTTGCCTCCTCCAGCTGACGATCAGATATATTGGAGGCCTCCTCGTGTAATATACGCAGGCGTTCATATTCCTGTTGCGATGCCAGCAAGGCGGCCTCGGCAATTTTTTTCCCTGAAAGAACCGTGTTGTACCCGGATCGGAACACCAGTAATGGCTGGATATCGATTACCTTGCCAAAGACATGGAATTCCTGGATTTGCTCAGTCCGTTCAGGCAGGCCGGTGACAATCCCCGCCTGTTGCCGGACATTATCGGGCAGCCGAACGGCGAGAATGCCCCCTGTCATTTCAACCCTGGCGGACACATCGTCATCACCATTGTCATCGCCCGTTGCCGACGTGAGCCTGGCATTAATCAGGTTATGCAATCTTTCTGCGTAGCCCTGGTTTTCACCCCCGGGAAGCAGACCGATGGCAAAGGCGCTGATGATCACGATTAGCGCAAGAATCAGGATTTCTGTAATGAATTTCATACCCTTATTCGATTTTTAACTGGTACTGTTCATCTTCATTAAGGATGTATTGACATGCAGGCTGATCCGTCAACGGATATTGTATTGCATCTTCAAGTCTGCCAGCGGATTTTATTACTGCCAGCCGGATCGATGTCAGCGCCTGTTCGGCCTCTGTTGTTTCCAGCTGATTTCTTATTAACTGCAGGTGATCGACATATCCCCGTTGGTATTGCATTGCTATCTGTTTTTCACGTTCGTGTGATTCACTGACCAGTGTTTCAGCCTCCTGTAAAGCCGTCTGCAGGGACTCGATTCGCGCCATAGCCTGAGACAGCTCGTTCAGTATGGTGGCCTGTAATGCCAGAAACTCCTTCTGTTTGATATCACGTCTGCCCAACGCCGCCCTGATTGGCCCTTCATTCTGTGGCTGGAACACGGGAAGCACCCAGGAAACGCCCAGTGCCCAGATCATGTCCTCCTGATCGAATAGAAAACCCGGTGAAAGAACCAGATCAGGGAATTGCTTCTCTATTTCCAGACGCAGTCCGGCCTCAAGTACCGCATATTCCTGCAATGCCTGTTGTATATCCAGGCGCTTATGCAGGGTATGCACCTGCATATCATCCGTCATCAAAGCAAGCGGTGAAGAGAGTTTCTCTATTTCTGAAAATGTAAATTCGATACCTGTCATCGCCTCAACAGGCACACCGATGGTGCCGGCCAGCACATTAAATGCATCCACCATGGCAACCTGAGCGTTGGTTATGTCGAGCCTGATACGTTGTAATTCAAGTCTGGTTGAACTGACCTCAAATTCGCTTGCCTGCCCGAGTTCCTGGCGGCGTTCCAGCAGCCTGAGTATATTTTCCATGATGGTTGCCTTGGCCTGCATCAACTCTTTTTGCTTGAATGCCGCATAATAATCAATGTATTGCTGGCGCAACTGACTATAGATTCGCCACGCCATTGCCTGTACGTTGATGCGGGCGACGCGGGTTTCGGCGATCGCCTGATCCAGCCTTGCCTGCCGTTTGCCTTCCCTTTCCATAACCAGATCGAATAATACGCCAATCAACCAGGGTGATTTACCGCCGGAGGTATCGCTGTGATGTTCCAGAGGAATGTTAATTCTCGGGTTAATCCGCCGGGAGGCTGTCTGTTCCAGGGTCTTTTTCAGATTGTACTCGGCGATGGCTATCGGCAGTTGTGGATGAAAATAACAGGCGGCGAGTGATAATGCCTGTAAATCC
>MGXK01000077.1:54639-54791 GCA_001802375.1 Gammaproteobacteria bacterium RBG_16_51_14 | reverse complement strand
AAAAATAATAATACTCCACGCGATTGTGATTGTAATCACCCGTGGCGGGGATATTCAGTTGTCGATCTGCCTCTCATCTGGTGTAATCATCCAGAAATGTAAGATGTGACCACTGACAAATGACTGATGACCAATAACAATTTCACCTTCCA
>MGXK01000077.1:54240-54538 GCA_001802375.1 Gammaproteobacteria bacterium RBG_16_51_14 | reverse complement strand
TGTCCCGTGAATTTGTCTTTACCCGCATCCTGCCCGGTGCGGCCCTGTCGATCCTGCTCGGCAATCTGTTCTATGCCTGGCAGGCGCGCTGCCTTGCCATCCAGGAACAACGCGACGACGTCACCGCCCTGCCCTACGGCATCAATACGGTCAGTCTGTTCGCGCACATTTTCCTGGTGATGTTGCCGGTGAAACTCATGACCGGCGATCCGATGCTGGCCTGGAAGGTCGGTCTGCTGGCCGCCTTCGGCAGCGGGGTAATCGAGAGCATCGGGGCCTTTGTCGCCGAACCGTTGCG
>MGXK01000077.1:53603-54218 GCA_001802375.1 Gammaproteobacteria bacterium RBG_16_51_14 | reverse complement strand
CTGCTCTCTACTCTTGCAGGTATCGCCATCACCTTTATCGCCATGGGTTTCGCCCTGCGCATCTTCAACCAGCCGCTGGTGGCGTTCCTGCCCATGCTGGTGATCTTCGTGCAGTACTTTGCCCGGGTGCGTTTCCCATTCGGTCTGCCGGGAGGACTGGTGGCGGTCTTGCTCGGCACCGCCCTGTGGTGGGGCATTGTCGGCAGTTATGCCTCGCCGCTGGTGACAGACTGGGGTTTCTATCCACCCCACCTGGCGCTCGGTGAAATCTTCAGCGTGCTCAATGACGGTTACCTGGCGCTCTACCTGTCCATCATCATCCCGATGGGTATCTTTAATGTCATCGGCAGTCTGCAGAACATCGAAAGCGCCGAGGCGGGAGGCGATCACTTTCAAACCCGTCCTTCCCTGCTGGTCAATGGCCTCGGTACCCTGATCGGTGCCGGGCTGGGGAGCTGTTTTCCCACCACGATCTACATTGGTCATCCGGGCTGGAAGGCGATGGGGGCGCGGGCGGGTTATTCGGTGCTGAACGGGTGTTTCGTTACCTTCCTGTGCCTGACCGGTTCGATGGCCCTGGTCCTGCGTTACATCCCCATGGAGGCGGGGGTTGCG
>MGXK01000077.1:53397-53590 GCA_001802375.1 Gammaproteobacteria bacterium RBG_16_51_14 | reverse complement strand
TCGGTATCGTGATCACCGCACAGGCCTACCAGGCCGTACCCTGTCGTCATGCCCCGGCAGTCGCGGTCGGCCTGTTTCCCGCCATCGCCGCCTACGGTGTGATTACCTATCAGAACGCCCTGCTTGCGGTCATGCCGCTCTGGACAAGTTATATCGCCACGAACCCGGACGCAGGCATCCGCATGGCGGATGT
>MGXK01000077.1:53294-53387 GCA_001802375.1 Gammaproteobacteria bacterium RBG_16_51_14 | reverse complement strand
TTATCCCAGCTCAACCCGGCGGCGCTGGCCATCGATCCGCAGGGACAGGAATACATGCGCGGCATGATCGTGCTGGAGCGGGGTTTTATCTTC
>MGXK01000077.1:51380-53279 GCA_001802375.1 Gammaproteobacteria bacterium RBG_16_51_14 | reverse complement strand
GCCGCCATCTCGGTGTTTCTCATTGATCGTGAGTTCATGAAGGCGACCCTGACCTGCTGCATCGCCGCGGCCCTCGCCTTTACCGGTCTGATCCACGCCTACGAGATCACCGCCAACGGGATTATCACCCCCTTCACCTGGGGCGCAGGCTCGAGCTGGGCCATTGCCTATCTACTCTGTGCCGTGTTCCTGTTCTGTTTCCATGTCTACCTGAAACAATGGCCGCAGGCGAATGGCGAGGGATGAGAGCATATCCCCTGTCATTTCTTTTTATCCGGACCATTACCCAGCAGCAACGGATAATCGGGAGGGTAACTTCAATGTGATTGCAACGTTTTGTGGTCAGATCGTGATACGCGAAATCTGTGCGAGGGTACATAACACCGCCATTACAAAAAACAGGCCTGAAAGAATGTCCCATGTCATACTCCGCCAGAACCATCGCTTGTAATCTGGTAGTTGCTGATCTTTTTCTGCCGCAATACTCCTTTTGATTGCCCTGTGTTTCGCCAGAAACAGACTGACTCCAACAAACACGAGGCCCAGCGTAAAAGTAAATATGGGTCCTGTCATCCAGCCTGGAGCCACTGCATTGTCCACCAGTTTTCCCGCAAACAGGGTGACAAGCCCGATACCGCCCGTATTCACGCCAATCAAAAAGCGGCGGGTCGAATCAGCAACTTGCCGGGAACGGTTTTCATGATCTGTTGAATCGTTCATTAGTTTAATTAAAGCACATAATCCATGAAAAGAAAGTGTTCCTGACAGGTAACCGCCCGCATCGTCCATATGAAGCAGGCCGGGGACAAACCGCGCGTCAATGAATCGTTGTTAACAATGATCCTGTTCAATGGGTTATAATTACACTGCAAATCCAGATAAACCCCGACAAGGAAGGGAAAAGCCATGCAAACCAAGTTTCGAATCCTGGTTATTGGGGCCGGACATGCTGGTGTAGAACTGTTACGCCAGCTGGCAACGGCTGAATTCATAGAACTGGTCTGTGTCTGTGATCTGAATCCGGATGCGCCTGGTATGCAGCTCGCCAGGGAATACGGTGCACCCACAAGCACGGACTACCTGCTCATTCTCAGGGATAACCGCAATATCGATATCATTATTGATGTCTCTGGTGTCGAGGAGGTAGAAGACAGTTTGCATACCTTCATGAAATACAGTGATAACAAGCACACGATTATCATGCATGAGAGTATCGCCAGACTGATGGTATCGCTTTCCAAGGGGAAAATGGTGACCATTAAAAATAGCAAGTGATATGAACCTGTCTCGCCGGCGTTCGCTAATTTTTAGACAGGTTCGTTACTCATACAGGCAGCAGACTTGCCTCTGCCGGGGCGTCATTAAAAAATCAGGACTGGGAAAACGACGCCTGAATGAATACTGAATCAGTCCTGTTAATTGAATCTCCCTGCGCCTGCGCACAGGTTCATTAAATTCCATTTCACTACTGCTATCCGGAATCAAATGAGGACATCACATCATGATGACGGGATGAAGCACGACCTCCCGGGGTATCTTACCGGTTTATCCATCTTCCGGGATGTTGATCTCCCTGCCCTCAATAGCATCCTGCAGCAATGCGATATCCTTTCCCTGGAAAAGGGCCAGGTACTCCTTTCACCGAACAAGGTCAATGCGCATCTCTACATTCTGCTCAAGGGTAAATTAACGGTCCATTTTGATATGAATGACCTGGATCCGATCGCCCGGATTGAAAAGGGAGAATGTGTCGGTGAGATGTCGATTTTCGAAGGGGAAATGCCTTCAGCCCATGTCATCGCGATGACCGACAGTATGCTGCTCGGTATCCACAAGGAGATCATCTGGCAGTTGATTGATCAGTCAAACACACTCGCGCAAAACCTGCTGCATCTTTTA
>MGXK01000077.1:51236-51371 GCA_001802375.1 Gammaproteobacteria bacterium RBG_16_51_14 | reverse complement strand
ATCCGCTCCGGTAATGAGGCACTGTCGAGCAGTTATGACCAGTTGCGGGCGCAGGAGGTCAGTATCTGTCTCGACCCGCTGACCGGCATTTATAACCGGCGCTGGCTGAATAAAATGTTTCATCGGGAGGTGCAG
>MGXK01000077.1:50901-51013 GCA_001802375.1 Gammaproteobacteria bacterium RBG_16_51_14 | reverse complement strand
CCGTCAGCAATACAACCATTATGGACCATCAGGGTAACCGGCTGCCCTCCGTTACGATCTCCCTTGGCATCGCACAGATAAGGCAGAATGATTCTGTTGAGGACCTGCTGGA
>MGXK01000077.1:50729-50834 GCA_001802375.1 Gammaproteobacteria bacterium RBG_16_51_14 | reverse complement strand
AGGTTCTATGTTCAAGGTTCCAGGTTCCAGGTTCAAAGTTCAAAGTACAAGATTGATAACCCTGAACCTCGAACCCCGAACCATGAACCTCGAACCCTGAACCTC
>MGXK01000077.1:47137-50673 GCA_001802375.1 Gammaproteobacteria bacterium RBG_16_51_14 | reverse complement strand
AACCCTGAACCCCAAACCCCAAACCTCGAACCCTGAACCCCAAACCTCGAACCTCGAACCCTGAACCCTGAACCTCGAACCCTGAACCCCATTTACCATGAAAAGTTACCGTAAAGAACTCTGGTTCAATGTGCCCGGGCGCCGGGGCTTCATCAATATCACACCCCAGGTGTTGCGATGCCTGGATGAAAGCGGCATCAGGGAGGGATTTGCCCTGGTGAATGCCATGCACATCACCGCCTCCGTCTTTATCAACGATGACGAGCAGGGACTGCTGCAGGACTACGAGGAATGGCTGGAAAAACTGGCCCCGCATGAACCGACCAGCCAGTATCGTCACAACCTGACAGGGGAAGATAACGGTGATGCCCACATAAAAAGACAGGTGATGGGGCGAGAAGTGGTGGTAGCGATCACGGAAGGCCGGCTGGACTTTGGCCCGTGGGAGCAGATATTTTATGGTGAGTTTGACGGCAGGCGCAGGAAGCGGGTGCTGGTCAAGATCATCGGCGAGTGAAACCGGGGGCACCCCGATCCTCAGGCCCTCTGTATCTTCTTCTCCTTCCCTGTCTTTACAGAATACCGCTGGATAAACGCCAGAATACCTTCCCTGTTCAACCTTGCTTCGTCCAGCATGTCCTGCCGTGATCCATGTGCGATCAAACGGTCCGGCAGACCGTAATTGATCACCCGCTGGATCACCCCATGGGCAGCCAGCGTCTCATTCACTGCACTGCCCGCCCCGCCCTGCACTACATTTTCCTCTACCGTAACCAGCAGTTCATGACCGGCGCTCAGTTCAAGGATCATTTCCTCATCGATGGGTTTGACAAAGCGCATATTAACCACAGTGGCATCCAGTTCGTCACCCGCATCCAGTGCAGGCACAAGCATGGTGCCAAAGGCCAGTATGGCAATTTTCCGGCCCCTGCGGCGGATCTCGGCCTTGCCCAGCGGCAGGACTGTCATTTTCTTCTGAATTTCAACACCAGGCCCGGTACCACGTGGATAGCGGATTGCGGACGGCTGATCCAGTTGAAACCCGGTGTATAACATCTGGCGGCACTCATTTTCATCGGCAGGCGCCATAATGACCATGTTCGGCAGACAGCGCATGAAGCTCAGATCATAGCAACCATTGTGTGTCGGTCCATCGTCACCCACAAGACCGGCACGATCGATGGCAAACAGCACAGGCAGATTCTGTATTACCACATCATGAATCATCTGATCATAGGCACGTTGCAGAAAGGTTGAATAAATGGCAACCACCGGTTTAAGGCCATCACATGCCATCCCCGCAGCAACCGCCACGCTGTGCTGTTCGGCGATGGCCACATCGAAATAGCGCTTCGGATATTCCTGTTCAAACCGGACCAGCCCCGAGCCTTCACGCATGGCGGGTGTTATGGCAACCAGGCGATCGTCCTGGGCCGCCATATCACAGATCCAGTCCCCGAATACCTTGCTGTAGGTCGGTTTCGTGGCCTTGTCCGGGGCGACCGTGGCCTTGTCCGGGGCGACAATACCCTTGTCCGGGTCAAATGGGGTAACCCCATGATATTTGACGGGATCGGCCTCAGCGGGGGCATAACCTTTCCCCTTTTGTGTAATGACATGCAGCAACTGGGGACCGTCCAGCTCCCTGATATTGCGCAGGGTAGCCAGCAGTGCGGGGAGGTCATGCCCGTCAATCGGCCCGATATAATTGAAACCGAATTCCTCAAACAGGGTACCTGGTACGATGAGCCCCTTGACGTGTTCCTCTGCCCGTTTTGCCAGTTCCAATGCATTCGGGATGTTGGAAAGCACCTTCTTGCTGCCCTTACGCACAGTGGTATAAAGCTTGCCGGAGATAATCCGGGCAAATCGATTCGATAATGCGCCCACGTTGGGAGAAATCGACATATTGTTGTCATTCAGGATAACCAGGGTGTCACTATGTAAATCACCGGCATGATTCAGTGCCTCAAAGGCAAGTCCGGCAGTCATACCGCCATCCCCGATAATAGCCACTGTTTTTCGCTTTTCACCCTTAAGGGCAGCCGCGATCGCCATCCCGAGCGAGGCACTGATCGAGGTGCTGGAATGGCCAACACCAAAGGCATCGTATTCACTCTCCTCGCGCCTCGGGAAGGGCGCGAGCCCGTCCTTTTTCCGGATGGTATGCAGGCGATCCCGTCTACCCGTCAGGATCTTGTGGATATAGGCCTGGTGCCCCACATCCCAGATGAGCCTGTCTCTTGGCGTATCAAAGAGATAGTGCAAGGCGATGGTGAGTTCGACGGCACCCAGACTGGCGGCAAAATGGCCCCCGCTCTGACTGACCGAATGCAGCAGAAACGACCGTAATTCCTCTGCCAACGGCTCCAGTTTCGATTCCGGCAACTGGCGCAGGTCGTGCGGGGAATTGATCCGATCCAGGATGGGCGTGCTGATGTTATCGTTCATGCGAGAACTAATTCTTATTAAAATAACAACATTATGAATAGCTCAGCATGAGCTTGCAAGGGTGGTAATCCCATATCCCCGATCCTTGTGCCAGCAGGGCAAACCTGTACTTTTGGGTGTGTTTAATTTATTTTGTCTCTAATTTGAGGTCATCCAGACCCTGTTTTGACAGCAGTAGGGAAAATTGATCAAGATTCCTTTGGGGCAATGACATGAGTGTTCCGTTAATACAGCAATACAGGCTCGCAAAATACCTGCTTGGCAAGGCACTGCTGAGGCAGCAGAAATATCCTCTCGTTCTTATGCTTGAACCCCTGTTTCGCTGTAATCTGGCCTGTTTCGGCTGCGGCAAGATTGATTATCCCGAAGAGATACTCGACAAGAGACTCAGTTACGATGAATGCATGTCTGCCATTGACGAATGTGGTGCCCCCGTTGTGTCTATCGCAGGGGGTGAACCACTTATCCACAAGGAAATGCCGCAAATTGTCAGCGGTTTCATCCGCAGGAAAAAATTCGTTTATCTCTGTACCAATGCCTTGCTGCTGGAAAAACATATCGAGGCTTATACACCCTCCCCCTATCTGACATTTTCCATCCATCTGGATGGCAATCAGACACGTCATGACACCTCGGTCTGCCGTGAGGGGGTTTTCGAGAAATGTGTTGAAGTGATAAAACTGGCAAAATCAAAGGGATTCCGCGTAACGATTAACTGTACCCTGTTTCAGGGGGAAACTGCGGAAGAAATGGCAGAATTCATGGATATGGCAATGACGCTGGGTGTTGAGGGTGTCACCATCTCACCCGGTTACAGTTATGAACGTGCCCCCAAACAGGATGCCTTTCTGAAGAGGAAGGAAAGCAAGCAATTGTTCAGGGATTTTTTCAGGCTGGGCAAGGGGAAAAAATGGCGTTTTAACCAGTCCTCACTCTATCTTGATTTTCTCGCCGGTAACCAGCGATACCAGTGCACACCCTGGGGCAACCCGACACGTAATGTATTCGGCTGGCAGAAACCATGTTACCTGCTCGTGGGCGAAGGCTATGCGCCGACATTCAATGCCCTGATCAATGATACGGCC
>MGXK01000077.1:47015-47124 GCA_001802375.1 Gammaproteobacteria bacterium RBG_16_51_14 | reverse complement strand
GTGTCGGCCACAATCCAAAATGTGCGAACTGCATGGTGCATTGCGGATTTGAGGCAACCGCGGTGAATGATACCTTCAGACACCCGCTGAAGGCACTGCAGGTCTTCCT
>MGXK01000077.1:44586-46946 GCA_001802375.1 Gammaproteobacteria bacterium RBG_16_51_14 | reverse complement strand
CTCGCCGAGGCTGGTGGCCGGAATAAAACCCGTCCCCGTAAGGACCGGCAGCTGTAAAAAGCAAGTCGCCTGATGGACCTGGGTCTCCTGGCAGCATTGTCAGGGTTGATTATCTGGCTGGTCATCCTCCTTCTGCCCTGGCAACCCTGGAGTACCCATGAATCACTGGATGCAGACCCGCAATTGCAGACTGACCTCGCTGACATTACTGCGCTGATACCCGCCAGGAACGAGGAGGAAACCATTGCGGATACACTACATGCCCTGTCCGCGCAGGGACCGGGGCTGAAGATCGTCCTGATTGATGATCAATCCAGCGACCATACCATTGCCGTTGCCCGGAGTACCGGTATCGGCGGGCTGGAAATCATTGCTGGCACGCCACTTCCGCCACATTGGAGCGGGAAGCTCTGGGCGCTGGAACAGGGTCGCCATCATGCCGGCACGGGATCCTTCCTGCTGCTCGATGCCGATATTTCACTCCGGCCTGGTACCGTCGCTGCACTCATCCATCATCTGCAAAGCCATGACCTGCAACTGGTGTCGTTGATGGCCTTCCTCAGGATGACAGATTTCTGGGAAAGGCTGCTGATACCTGCATTTATCTATTTCTTCAAGCTGCTTTATCCATTCCGGTTGTCCAATTCACAAAAATGGCCGGTCGCAGCCGCTGCCGGAGGTTGTATCCTGATCCGGACATCGGCACTGGACAATATCGGCGGATTCCATGCGATCAGGGAAGCATTGATTGACGACTGTTCCCTTGCGAAAAAGATTAAATCCCGGGGGGGAAGAACATGGATTGGCCTCACTCACTCGGCCATCAGCACGCGTTCCTATAACACACTGGGTGCTATCTGGAACATGGTGGCCCGTACCGCCTATACCCAGTTGCACCACTCATTGCCATTACTGGGGCTTTGTACCTTCATCATGATCCTGGCCTTTATCCTGCCATTGGCAGGATTGTGCCTGGGTGACGGCAGTATAAAAATGATTGCCCTGCTGAGCCTGCTGTTGATGAGCGTGACTTACCTGCCGTCCCTGAGATACTACTCTATACCGGCTTACTGGTGCCTGTACCTGCCTGTCAGCGGATTATTGTTCCTGTTGATGACATGGACTTCCGCCATACAGTACTATGCCGGCAGCGGTGCAAGCTGGAAGGGCCGTAACTATCATGAATCTCATTAAACCCTGCAACCAGCTTTCTAGCGGGACGTAGAATATAAAGTCCATGTTGATACCTGTACGCAATCCAATGATATACTCATGGTTTACTGGCAACATTGAGATCACAGGGTAACGGCCAATGTCATCGCATACTTTTTCACGCGGATACATCTATCCGCTGTTTTTACTGGCAATCTCTTTCTCCCCTTACTGCCGTGCCGATGAAACAGCCGGCGCAGTAGCGGTCGTAGAAACATTGCATGCAACCCTGTTAAACGTCATGAAAAATGCGGACCAACAGGATTTTAATGACCGTTATACTGTCCTTGAGCCCGTGATCACCGGAAATTTCGATATCCCGCTGATTGCAAAAGTAGTTATCAGCCGCCACTGGGAACAACTCGATGACCGGCAAAAGACCGATTTCATCAGTCAGTTCAATAAACTGAGTATTTCAACCTATGCCTCACGTTTTAACAGTTATGCGGGTGAAAGCTTCCATACCCTGTCAACGGAAGTACTGAAAAAAGGCCGGGTGCTTGTCAAAACTGAAATTGCCAGTCCCGATGACGAGCCTGTAAGTCTGGATTACCTTATGCATAACACAGGGGAAAGATGGTATATAATCAGCGTGACGGCAGACGGCGTAAACGACCTGTCCCTCAAACGCGCTGAATATGCGAGCGTCATCAAGGAAAACGGATTTGATGCACTTGTGGCAAAAATAAACGAAAAAATCCAGACTATGGGAAAACCGCCAACGAACTAATTTGTATTACCTCATACTTGTGTGACAATATTTTTCTTCATTAGAATCTCCGGGAATCAATAAAATGGGAAGCAGAACACATCATATCGCCCTGACACTGTCATTGCTGGGAGTGATTGCCCTCACCACAGGCTGTGCCACCACCCGTACTGAAAGGGACGTCGACCCGATCGAACCAGCCAACCGCGTGTTTTTCAATATCAATGAAACACTGGATAAACACCTGCTCAAGCCCGTCGCAGAGACCTACGCCAACATTACGCCCAGACCTGTTCGCACCAGCATCACGAATTTTTTTGATAATCTGACCTATCTCAATGTCGTCCTGAATGCATTCCTGCAAGGAAAACTGGACCAGGGATTGTCTGATACCACCCGGTTCTTGTTTAATTCCACGTTCGGTATTGCAGGATTATTC
>MGXK01000077.1:19256-44429 GCA_001802375.1 Gammaproteobacteria bacterium RBG_16_51_14 | reverse complement strand
ACGAGCACCATTCTTTATCCAGTCAGTGCCCTGAATGCCATCAACAAGCGGGCAAATCTGCTTGAGGCGACCAACATACGTGATGAGGCCGCTATTGATACCTACACCTTCACACGGGAAGCCTATCTGCAGCAACGTAATTACCTCAATCATGATGGTAACCCGCCGGTAACGGGCTATGACGATATCTTCAATGACGATGGGACAGACGACGAATCCGGTGTTCTCATGATCAAGTGAGGTTCAGGACATCATCTTCTTTAATCAATACGCTGTTACCTGCCATAGATAACGGATGAGATCACCCGGAAAAACGCCAGTCAGGACAATGGGAAATTTTCCTGATCAGCAACGCAGTCTGAACTCCATCCGCTTATTCCAATCTATAGAGATGGTAGTACGGGGTTAATGTGCATGACGGCAACACTGGTTACTCATTGCAACCCTGAAGGCCCTTATGTGAAACTTGATCATGGCTATTCAGATCAATCAGGATTAACTTTTTCGGGAGAACTAAAATGACGAACAACCACCTGCTCATCGGACTGATTACAAGTCTGATTTTTCTGACGGGTTGTAACCCGACAAAAGAGGACGTTGGGACGCTGGTGGGTGCCGGTACCGGGGCTTATGCAGGCAGCCAGATAGGTAATGGTACGGGACAACTCGCCGCTATCGCCATCGGGACATTGCTGGGTGGCTATGTGGGAGGAAAAATCGGACAGAATATGGACGAGCTCGACCGGCGCAGGGCAAGTGATGCACTTGAAACCAGTCCTACCGGAACCTCCGTCGCCTGGCAAAACCCCGATAGCGGGGTTGACTATACGATGACGCCGACGCGAACCTATGAAAGCACATCCGGTCCCTGCCGTGACTACACGACCGAGGCCGTGATAGAAGGCAGTGCAGAAGTCGTTCACGGAACAGCGTGCAGACAGTCCGATGGGACCTGGCATACGGCAAATTGATCGCGTCCATTCCGAACAGGTATTCGATCAGACGATCATATCATCAACCACTTCCACCCAGTGCCGCACCGGGACGGTTGCGGCTTGCTGTAAATAGATTTGGCATCCGATGTTTGAAGTGACAATGACTTCCGGGTCACCGGAAGTCAACTCCGACAGCTTGTCCGCTTGTAATTTTTCAGCGAGTTTGCTCTGGAGTAGGGAATAGACCCCGGCTGAACCGCAACAGATATGCGCATTGGGTATCCTGGCCTGGGGAAAACCCAGCTTTGCCAGCAAGTTCTCAGTGACGCCAGCCAGTTTTTGTCCATGTTGCAATGAGCAGGGGCTGTGAAACGTCACCGCTTTCCTGGCCGGCTGCATGATACTTTTCAGTCGATCCAGATCCGCATCGGAAAACATCTCCGCGATGTCCCGTACCTTGCCGGAAATACACCTTGCCTTCTCCGCATAATCCGGATCATCACACAGCAGATTGCCATATTCCCTGATCATGGCACCGCAGCCGCTCGCATTGATGACGATGGCCTCTATGCCCCTTTCGACATAGGGCCACCAGCAGTCAATATTGTTACGCAGGAGGGCCCTTGCCTCATTTGTCGCCGTCATGTGATGACTGATCGCACCACAACATGCCTCACCCACGGCAGACAGTGCAGTAATCCCGATCCTGTCCAGGATTCGTACCGTAGCGGAATGAATACCGGGCGCCAGTGCCGGCTGTACACAACCTGAAAACAGGAGTACCTGCCGGGGATGCAGTATGACTGCATTGTCGCTGTGACCTGTGTCGGGAGATCGGACCGGTATCCTGTACCTCAGGAAGGCAGGCAGGACAGGTCGTAATACCTGACCTGACCGTAACAGGATGGCAAACCGTTGCGGATGGAGTAAACATTTCCGGAGCAGGTAGCGCACAAGGCGTTCGTGCCAGGGTCGGGATATCTTGCCTTCGATCAATTCCCTGCCAATCGCCAGCAATTTTCCATATTCCACCCCTGAAGGGCAGGTTGTTTCACACGCACGGCAGGTCAGACAACGATCAAGGTGATATTGTGTCCTGTGACCGGACGGCTTGCCTTCCAGGACCCCCTTGATGAGGTAAATCCTGCCCCGGGGGCTATCCAGTTCATTGCCCGTAATCCGGTAAGTGGGACAGGTTGCCGTACAGAAACCACAATGCACGCAACTGCGCAGGATCCTGTCTGCCTCAATCCCCTGGGGTGTCTGCATCAAGGCATCTGTTATCAATGTCTGCATGACATGTCCTAAAGCTCCGGATACATCCGGCCAGGATTTAATACGGCATTGGGATCAAAGGCCTGCTTTACCCTGCGGTGTAATGCGAACAAACCATCCGTCAGGGGCTGAAAGATCATTCCGTTTTGATCCCCACCCCTGACCAGCGTTGCACTTCCGCCCAGGCGTTTGGCAGTTTCCCATATCACATCTGCCCGCTCGGCCGTCTTGAGCCAGTGCTGTGCCCCGCCCCAATCGATCAATCTGCTCCCGCTCAGGTCCTCCGTGTTGCAGGTAGATGGCAGGGACAACCGCCAGAGCGGGGCAGGATCATCGAAAAAGGCGAGGTGTTGCTCTCGCAGCGCCTCCCAGAATTCAGTGCCATTGCTACAGTTCTCCAGATCCAGTTTCTGTATGGAAGATATAACTGCACTTTTCTTACCGGACAGGCGGATATACAGATAGTCACCATCATGACAGGCCGCCGATAACGGTAATGGCTGTCCGGCCCATTCATTCATTAAACGTATGGCGTTCGACGGATCTACCTCTGTGCGCAGGGTTTTTTCGAATTCGGGCATGGGCAAGACCTTGAGTGACACCTCAAGGATCACACCGAGCGTCCCCTGTGCCCCGGTCATCAGGCGGGACAGATCATAACCCGCTACATTTTTCATTACCTGGCCACCGAAATTCAGCAACGCCCCCAGCCCGTTTAAACAACGCACACCAAGCACAAAATCCCTGACTGCACCGGCATAAGGGCGTCGCGGGCCCGACAGGCCACAGGCGACAACACCACCCAGGGTTGCCCCTTCACCAAAATGGGGGGGTTCAAAGGCAAGCATTTGTCCTTGCGCTGCAAGGGTCTGTTCAATCTCTCTCAAGGGAGTACCGGCACGGGCGGTGATCACCAGCTCTGTCGGTTCATAGGAAACAATGCCCGTATAGGGGCCGACATCAAGGGGTGTCCCGTTTACCTTCCGGCCATAGAAGGACTTGGTATTCCCGCCCCGGATCACCAGTGGCACCCCCGTGGCATTGGCCTCTTCAATGAGGCCCCTGAATTCATTCAGGATTGCGTCAAGCTTGCGGTCTGACAAACGATCCCCCCCTGTCTGAATCATTAATCAATATCATCTCCTACATCATCACAGACGAACTTCATAACTGCTGATTGGGGCGCCCCCGGGAAAGGACAGGATATAAATAAAATTGCGCGGATCATGGCAGCGGCAGTTTTGCCTGTTGATCCAGTTATCCACCCTGCATTGCAAACCAACCCCTGTCTTCAGAATCGCTCGATATCCGCGAACGGTAATCGGCCACTGCGCACATGTATGGCGCCAAACTCTGCACAACGCCGTAATGTCGGCACTGCCTTGCCGGGATTCAGTATCCCCCGGGCATCAAAGGCCGTTTTTACGGCATGGAACTGGGTCAGTTCCCCGGCTGTAAACTGGATGCACATCTGGTTGATCTTTTCGACCCCGACACCGTGTTCTCCCGTGATGGTACCACCCGCTTCAACACAGACTTCAAGTATCCTGCCGCCAAATTCCTCAGCCTTCCCGAATTCTCCCGGCACGCTGACATCATACAAGATGAGGGGATGCAGATTACCATCACCGGCATGAAAGACATTCACCACCCCCAGACCGTATTCCCCGGACAAGGTTGTAATGCGATTCAGGACACTGGCAATATGCTTTCTCGGTATCGTGCCATCCATACAATAATAATCAGGCGCCAGCCGGCCAACTGCAGGGAACGCAGCCTTCCTGCCGGCCCAGAATCTCTCTGATTCACTGGCATCCTTCGCAATCCGGACCTCGTCTGCCCCTGCACTGCGCAGTATTTGTGCCACCTGCGCCATGACATCCTTCACCTCTTCCTCAACACCGTCGATCTCGCATAAAAGAATTGCCGCCGCATGGACCGGATAGCCGACATGCATATATGCCTCAACCGCGCCGATAGCGGCCTTGTCCATCATCTCCAGCCCGGCAGGGACAATACCATTGGCAATGATGTCCGCCACGCCCCGGCCCGCGGCTTCAATCTCTGCAAACGAGGCCAGCAGGACACGGCTGAAGGGGGGCTTGGGCAACAGTTTTACCGTTACCTCAACAATGATACCCAGCATGCCCTCGGAACCGGTCAGCAATGCGGAGAGGTCATAACCCGCTGTATCCAGGGCTTCGCTGCCGATCTCCAGTACATCACCTTCCGCAGTTACCATCTTTAACGCCAGTATGTTATGCACGGTCAATCCGTATTTAAGGCAATGCACACCCCCGGCGTTTTCAGCCACATTACCTCCAATCGTACAGGCGATCTGTGAAGAAGGGTCGGGGGCATAGTAAAGACCGTGGCATGATGCCGCTTCGGATATACTGATATTGACCACACCGGACTGGACCCTGGCTGACCGCTGCAAGGGATTGATATCCAGTATGCGATTGAACCTTGCCAGCCCCAGGACAACCCCGTCTTGTACCGGCAGCGCCCCCCCGGAGAGTCCGGTGCCGGCGCCGCGTGCCACGACCGGAATTTTCTCCCGGTAACATATCCGCAGGATTGCCTGTACCTGTTCAACCGTCTCCGGCAACAGGACACAGGCAGGGAGTTGTCGATAGCCTGACAACCCGTCACACTCATAGACACGCGCCCGTTCTTCATCCGTGATCATGGCATCCGGTGGTAAGCACTTTTTCAGTTCAGCAAGAACTCTGTATTGCATAGTCGCTGTATCTCCATCTGCGGCATCTACCGATATGACCCTGTGGAAATGAATTCCGTCCCAGCATGCCCCCGGAAACTGATAAAATCCAGATGTTCATTATCCAGGGATGTTTATGAGACATCTTGTGGCAAAGACCGATAAGC
The DNA here is from genome assembly GCA_001802375.1 of Gammaproteobacteria bacterium RBG_16_51_14. Lineage (GTDB taxonomy): Bacteria > Pseudomonadota > Gammaproteobacteria > Eutrophobiales > Eutrophobiaceae > RBG-16-51-14. Next base: position 39,330 of record MGXK01000077.1, on the reverse strand, counting down.
GTTCCGGTGCAGATCTCTTCAGAAAGGCATTAAATAATTATTTGATATATATGGTAGTTATCGTTTCTTCTTAAACAAGATCTTAACGTATACTTGATATTCATGAGCGTGGAAATTCTGATTAATGTCACCCCGCAGGAGACCCGTGTAGCCATCGTTGAAAACGGGGTACTACAGGATATACATATCGAACGGTTACAGAAACGCGGACTCGTCGGGAATATATACAAGGGCCGTGTATCCAGGGTACTGCCGGGTATGCAGGCCGCGTTCATTGACATTGGGCTGGACAGAACGGGCTTTCTGCATACATCAGACTTATTTGATAACAATACTGATATCGAATCGGGGCTTCCGGAAACACAAATCACCGGCATGCCTATCGAGTCGATCGTCCATAATGGAGAGGATATTCTTGTCCAGGTTATCAAGGATCCCATCGGCACAAAAGGGGCGCGCCTGACAACACGCCTGTCCATCCCTTCGCGCTATCTGGTGTTCATCCCGGATTATCCATGCATCGGAATATCACAACGCATTGAAGATGAGGTGGAGCGTGAACGACTGCGATCCCTGATACTGTCCTATCAATCCAGGATTGAAAAACTGGCTGTGGGTAATGAAGACAATGTCATCTTGCATAGTGCTATCAGGGAATACGAAATCCTCAAAAAAGGAGGTTTCATTGTGAGGACAGCAGCGGAAGGGGTGGCAGATGAAGACTTGTTCAAGGATATCGAGTTCCTGCGCAAGCAATGGGAATCCACTCTGGTCCGGGCCAAAAATACGTTTCCTCCCGGTATCGTCTATGATGATCTTCCACTGGTGATGCGGACCATGCGTGACCTGGTACATTCTGACGTCGAAAAGATTCGTATTGATTCCAAAGAAACCCATCAGAAGGTGATGGAATTTTCAAAACATTTCATACCTGAATTTCTGGGACGCATTGAATATTACACCGGTGATCATCCGATTCTGGATCTCTACTCCGTTGATGACGAAATACAGCGATCATTAAACCGGAAGGTACAATTGAAATCCGGGGGTTACCTCATTATCGACCAGACAGAGGCCATGACTACCATCGATATCAATACGGGCGCCTTCGTTGGCCACCGCAACCAGGAAGAGACCATATACAAAACCAACCTGGAAGCCGCACAGATAATTGCCAGACAATTACGACTGCGCAACCTTGGCGGTATCATTATTATTGACTTCATTGACATGCAGGACCCGGAACATGGACGACAGGTCCTGAGATCACTGGAGAAACACCTCGAACGCGATAATTCCAAAATAACAGTCAGTGAACTGACTTCGCTTGGCCTGGTGCAACTGACCCGCAAGCGTACACGTGAAAGCCTCGAACATATCCTGTGTGAATGCTGTCCAACCTGCAATGGCAGGGGTTCAGTAAAAACACCTGAAACAGTATGCTACGAAATCTATCGTGAAATGCTGCGCGAGGTCAGACAATTTGATGCCCAGAAACTGCTGGTTGTTGCATCCCAACGAGTGGTTGATATGCTGCTGGATGATGAATCTGCGAGTGTAGCTGAACTTGAAAGCTTTTTAGGCAGGCCGATCACCTTCCAGGTTGAACCGCTGTATACACAGGAACAATACGACATCGTATTACTATAATTTCCGTATGCTGAAGCGTTTGTCCAAAGGACTTTATCATGTCGTCTGGTATACATTTGCTGCGATTGTCCTGGTTGCAGCTGTATCTGTTACGCTCATCCGGTTAACATTACCGGATATCGGTGCATATCGTGATGACATCCAGTTATGGATTAGTCAGTACATGGGTTATCCGGTTGAAATACATGATATCGACGCCGAGTGGGAAGGATGGGTCCCCCATCTCTATTTATCAAACATCAACCTGCTGAACAAGAATGGGACCAATGTTATTTCCCGTTTTCATTCAGCACATCTGAGTCTTGATCCCATTGCCAGCCTTGCTCAAAGGCAACTCGTACCGAAACAGTTGATTGTCTCAGGTCTTGGTTTGACATTGACCCGACAGCAGGATGGTTCAATTGATATTGCAGGAGAATCAGCAACGGCAACATCAAACAACAAATTTGAAAACAGCGAAGTGGCCGTATGGCTTTTAAGGCAGAAAAAAATCACAATCCAGAATGCACAGGTAAAATGGATCGACAAAATATCTGGACATGAGCCCATATTCTTTCCTGACGTAACACTTAACCTGCGCACCTATAAGGATCGGTTGCAAGTAAATGGTTCAGCCACTTTACCCGTGCACTACGGTGACAGTATCGGATTTTCCCTGGATGTCAGGGGCGATATCCTTACCACGCAATGGTCCGGCACTCTTTATATTGATGGAAAGGCAATCAGCCCCCAGATGTTTTTGGGACAAAGCCGCTTTGCAGACATCACTGTATCCGGTGGATTTACTGATATCAAGGCGTGGACTGACTGGCAGGATGCAAAACTGATTAAATTCGACGGTGTATCCAGCTATAACGATTTCGAGCTTGTCGCCGGCACAAATCATCTCGTTATCGATAAACTGACACTCCATTTCAACGGGCAGCGTCTCAATGATCATGACTGGGATGTCAATCTGCAACTTGACGACATCACAACCGGAAACGGGATCTGGCCACAAACCGATTTAAGCCTGAGTCTTGCTGGACACAATGACGATGGAAACAGACGCTATACAGGCAAGCTGGGTTACCTGAAGCTGGATGATATAATGCCGCTAATCAGACAGTCTTCATTACTGTCAGACGAACTGGAGAGAGCCCTGACGGGATATGACATCCAGGGGGAACTGAGAGAAATTCAATTCCTCTATGACGGATCGATGGCGGAGACGAATACGCTGACCTACTCCGCAATATTCGAACACATCAATACTCAGCATCATGATCCCTCTTTTTCAGTCAATGGGTTAACCGGTAGCACAACGGGCAATCTGAATGAGGCGACAATTCATTTCGATTCCAACTCAGTCTCGATAACAACTCCCGCGTTTTATACTGACCCGGTCTGGTTATCCAGACTCCAGGGGGACCTCACCCTGTTTTACAGTGATGATAACCTGCAAATCGATTTGGGTCTTGTCAATGCACAGACCTCGGACTTTCCGGTTGCTATATCCGGAAAAATAATCCGGGACAGAAATCATGCTTCTCCCTACACAGATGTCATTGTTCAAGTGGGAGCAGGGGAACTGGATAAAATAACCGATTATCTCCCCCATCCTGTTCCCGAAAAGGTCAGGCAATGGATGAAAAATTCACTGCTTGGAGGAGAATTATTATCAGGTAATATTGCATTACGCGGTTATCTGTCTGACTTCCCGTTTAATCACTCCGAAGGTCTCTTCAAGCTTCTGGCCAATGTAAATAATGCGACCCTGGATTATCACCCTGAATGGCCACCTATTGACGGTATTAATGCCGATATCCTGTTTGAAAATAACACACTCAGGGTAGAGGCAAGTTCAGGGAGAGTATTCAATGCCCAGATAACTGAAGCAACTGCAGTCATCGATCCACTCATGGCAAAGGAGCATCTGTTGCAAATAAACGGCGTTGTTTCGGGGCATACAAATGATGCAAAACATTTCATCAACCAGAGTCCCCTGCAGAAAATAAATACCCTCAAGGAACTTGGACACAGGCAGATAATAGGCAGCCTTGAACTCGAACTGGGACTTTCGATCCCGCTTCGCAAGGCCCCTAAACAGTTCGAGGGAAAACTGAAGCTGATCGATACGACTTTTGAATCTGAATTCCCCGGAGTAGGTCTGGAGAAGATCAATGGCGCTGTGGAGTTCACTAATGATTCGATCAATGTCACCGGAATGTCAGCGTTATATAGCAATCATCCCGTTGCTATAGCAATAACAAGCAATAGTGCCAGCATGGCGGCAGGATCAAATATCACACTGACGGGTATTTCCGGCAAGGATTTTATTCTGGATCAATTATCTGTTTTTTTTCCGAAGATGGATTTTATTATAAAAACCATCGGCCAGCGCATTGACGGCACCGCTGAATGGTCACTTTCAATCGAAGACCACCTTACAGAATCAGGTACTATGGAAAAGCAACTTAGCCTGACATCTGATTTACAAGGACTGGTAATTGATATGCCCTTTCCGTTGGGAAAAACGCGCAACCAATCAGCGCCAATCAGTATATCAACCACGATTCTTGACTCCAGGATAAAGCAGTTTTTTATCGACTTTAATTCCTGCCTGTTTGCAAAACTTGAAGTCGATAATACGGAAGACTTTAATGTCAACAGGGTTACAATTGGCCTGGGCAAGGAATTCGATCAAGACACCGGAAGCAACGGGGTTTTTATTGCTGGGAACATTGAGAAAATCGTGACAGGGGACTGGTTTGATTTTTTCCATACCTTGACCGCTACCAGTGGTTCCAGTCAACAGCGATTTGAACAGTTTGATTTGAATGTCACTGTAACCAAACTTAATTTATTTGGTATCCCCGCAGAAAATGCGAATTTACATTTAGCACGTCTGCGAAATGACTGGGAAGCCACCATAAGCAGTGCTGATATTAACGGCAAAATAGCAATTCCGGACGATTTTGAAAACGGGACGGTTACTCTCCATTTTGACAGACTGAAGATCAGCAGCAATCAATCCCGGGAAGATAACAGCCGGATTGATCCGGGCAGAATCCCCAGACTCGATATGGTGATTGATGACTTCAGTACCAATGATTTGAATCTCGGAAAAATGACCGTCAAGACGAAAAAAATAAAAAATGGCATTTCCATCGATACAATCCGGTTCACGAAACCTGATTTGCAAATCAGCGGCGCAGGTCACTGGAGAAAGGAAGACGGGATCGATGATTCCCAGTTTAATCTGGATCTGCGTGCCAATGACCTTGCCGCCATGCTGGAAACATTCGGATACAGCAAGGCAGCGATAGAGGAAGGAGAAACGTCGATGAATCTCGCCGCAAGATGGTTCGGGACACCAATGGATTTTTCACTTGGTAATGTAAGCGGGACTCTGAATCTAGATATCAAAAAGGGACAATTTCTTAACCTGCAACCCACTGCCGGGCGGTTATTCGGATTACTGAGTTTGCAGACCTTGCCACGGCGCCTGGCACTGGATTTTTCGGATCTCTTTGACAAAGGCTTCTCTTTTGATCAGATCAACGGTAATTTTACCCTTGAAGATGGAAATGCCTATACCAATAACCTTTTTATGAGAGGTCCATCAGCCGATATTATTGTCTCTGGACGTACCGGTCTCCAGTCGCAAGATTATGATCAGATTGTAACCATTACACCACAGGTATCCAGCAGTCTCCCTGTTGCCAGTGCCCTGTTCGGGCCTGTCGGTGTTGGTGTTGGCGCGGTTATTTACCTGGCGGGCGAGATATTCGATGTAATACCCGAACAGATAGACAGGTTACTGCGATATCAATACAGCATCACTGGCAGCTGGGACGAGCCTGTTGTTGAAAAACTAAAGACAGTTCCGGATGAAAAAAATGAAGGAACTTCCAAGGATATCCGATCAAAAAGTACAGGGTAAAAATTGCTTGCGTCAGGATATAACCGCTTCCGGAGCATTCATCATGATTTCCGCATATCTGGTCAACCTGAAATCCAGCCAGAACCCCGGTGACCTGACAAAGTAGTATATGAAAGCTATGAGAAGTTCCCCTCATGGCTGACTGGCCATATTAAATAACGACTTTTTCAGGACAAGTATTTATTCAAAAGGTAACAACATATGCAATGGAGACCCTATGTGACAGTGGCCGCTGTGGCAAGGCAGAATGACCGCTTCCTGCTGGTGGAGGAAGAGGCGGATGGGCATGTTGTGTTTAATCAACCCGCCGGGCACCTGGAACAAAATGAAAGTCTTATCCAGGCCATAAAGCGTGAGGTACTGGAAGAAACAGCATCGGAGTTTGTACCAGAGACCATCGTCGGGATTTATTTATACCCGAACCCGCATGCAGATATCACCTATCTGCGTATCTGTTTTTCCGGTCATTGCACACATGAATACCCCGATCGCCCCCTTGATAATGGCATCCTTCGCAGGGTATGGCTCACGCGGGCTGAAATCGGATCACGGCAAGACAGGATGCGTAGTCCCATGGTAATACGCTGTATCGATGATTATCTTTCCGACAAATCCTATCCACTTGAACTGTTACACCATTACCTGTCACATTCACCGGTTGCATCCTCATCCTGAGAAGTCTCTATCACTGAAAATTTCTCATGGTATATATGGAACAAGCCGGTAAAAAGATTATTGTAGGCCTGTCCGGGGGTGTTGATTCCTCGGTTGCCGCGATGTTACTCAAGCATCAGACGGTAGCTGTTGAAGGCCTGTTTATGAAAAACTGGGAGGAAGATGATACCGAAACCGGTTGTTCCGCAGCCGAGGATATTCGGGATACACGAAACATCTGCGATACACTCGGCATCCCCTTGCATACAGTCAATTTGTCGGCTGAATACTGGGAGAAGGTCTTTATACAATTCATCGAAGAATACAAGGCCGGCAGGACACCCAATCCCGATGTATTCTGCAACCAGGAAATCAAATTTCGGGCATTCCTGCACCATGCCCTTGCCCTTGGCGCAGACATGATCGCAACAGGACATTACGCACGTATCCAGAAACAGGATGACAAATTCGAGTTATTAAAGGGGACCGATTGCAATAAGGATCAAAGCTACTTTCTGTATCGACTGAGTCAGGAGCAATTAAGCCGTTCCCTGTTCCCCCTGGGCGAAATGACAAAGCCACAGGTCAGGCAACTGGCAAAACAGGCAGGATTAATCACCCAGGATAAAAAGGACAGCACCGGGATCTGCTTTATCGGTGAGCGCCCTTTCAAGGATTTTCTCAGCCGTTTCATCCCGCCTGAACCTGGTGAAATCCAGACTCCTGACGGAACGGTGATCGGTCAACATGACGGTATCTTCTATTACACACTGGGACAGCGACAGGGACTTGGAATCGGTGGTGTGAGAAACACCGGGAACGCACCCTGGTATGTAGTTGCGAAAGACCCTGACCGGAATATTCTCATCGTCGTGCAGGGCAATGATCATCCACTACTCTATTCCAGCAGCCTTCATGCCACCAGGCTGCACTGGATCTCGGGAAACGCGCCTGCGCTGATCGGTGGTTATGATTATTGTGCCAAGACACGTTATCGACAAGCGGATCAGGCCTGCTGCCTGACCCTGCTGGATCAGGATCGTTGCAAGGTAGAGTTCACTCACCCGCAAAGATCGGTAACCCCCGGCCAGTCTGTCGTCATATATCAGGGGAACCAATGTCTGGGTGGTGGCATCATTGCCAAAACGGAGACAGCTAATATCACCTCCCGAATCTGTTAACATACTGATTTTCATTAAGTTAAACATTCTTCACCGATTGATTTATAATAATTCTATTTTGCTGGTGGTCCGGTGCCTGTCCTGCACCTCCAGCCTGACAGGAGGAGTATCTTGATCGCAGCCTATCGTCAACATGTAAAGGAAAGGGCCAACCTGGGGGTTGTCCCGAAACCGTTGAATGCAGAACAAACCGCAGTTCTTATTGAATTACTCAAGACCCCTCCCGCAGGTGAGGAAGAATTTATCCTCGATCTGATTACCAATCGTGTCCCGGCCGGTGTTGATCAGGCGGCCTATGTCAAGGCGGGGTTTCTTGCCGCAATCACCAGGGATGAGGTCACTTCCCCGTTGATCGATAAAATCAGGGCAGTGGAATTACTGGGCACCATGCTCGGGGGTTATAACATCGGGCCGCTGATAGCTTGTCTGGATAATAAGGCACTGGCACCAGCCGCAGTCAGGGCATTATCACGGATCCTTCTGATGTTTGATGCCTTCCATGACGTCACGGAAAAATTGAAAAGCGGAAATGTTCATGCCAGGAAGTTAATGCAATCCTGGGCAGAGGGGGAATGGTTTACCGGCAGACCGGGACTTCCGGATAAAGTCACCGTCACGGTATTCAAGGTGCCGGGGGAAACCAATACCGACGATCTTTCACCAGCCCCGGATGCCTGGTCTCGACCGGACATCCCGCTGCATGCCATGGCCATGCTGAAGATGCCGCGTGAAGGGTTTACAGACAAACCACTGCAGACCATTCACGAACTCAAACGCAAGGGTTTTCCCCTGGCCTATGCAGGCGATGTGGTCGGGACCGGGTCATCACGCAAGTCAGCGACCAATTCCGTGCTCTGGCACATGGGCAATGATATCCCCTGTATCCCCAATAAACGCAGTGGTGGTTTCTGTCTGGGTGGCAAGATAGCACCCATCTTTTTTAACACCCTGGAGGATGCCGGTGCACTTCCCCTTGAATGTAATGTCACAACAATGGAGATGGGGGATATCATTGATATCTACCCTCACGAGGGTCTCATCAGAAACCATGCCAGTGGCAAGACCCTCTGTGAATTCAAACTGAAGACAGATATCCTGCTGGACGAAGTTCAGGCCGGAGGGCGCATTAATCTGATTATTGGACGCGGGCTCACCGGACGCGCCCGTGATGCGCTTGGCCTGGGACCGAGTGAGCTGTTCCGTCGCCCTGTCCCCGCTGCAGATTCCGGCAAGGGTTACACGCTGGCGCAGAAGGTGGTCGGGCGTGCCTGTGGCGTTGCGGGTGTCCGTCCCGGGACCTATTGCGAACCCAGGATGACGACGGTGGGCTCTCAGGACACAACAGGCCCCATGACCCGGGACGAACTCAAGGACCTGGCCTGTCTCGGTTTTTCATCTGATCTGGTCATGCAGTCCTTCTGCCACACAGCGGCCTATCCCAAACCCGTCGATGTCGAAACCCATCATACCCTGCCTGATTTTATCCAGACTCGGGGTGGCGTTGCCCTGCGTCCCGGCGATGGCATTATTCATTCCTGGCTGAATCGTATGCTGTTACCCGATACCGTGGGAACGGGTGGTGATTCTCATACCCGGTTTCCAATCGGGATTTCCTTTCCGGCCGGCTCCGGACTGGTCGCCTTTGCAGCAGCGACAGGCGTCATGCCACTGGACATGCCAGAGTCTGTGCTGGTTCGTTTCAGGGGAACGATGCAACCGGGGATAACCCTGCGCGACCTGGTGAATGCCATCCCCTATGCAGCGATTCAGACCGGGGATCTGACCATCGCCAAGAAAGGTAAAAAGAATATATTTTCCGGGCGTATCCTTGAGATCGAAGGCATGCCAAACCTTAAAATTGAACAGGCCTTTGAATTATCGGATGCATCGGCTGAACGTTCTGCCGGGGGTTGTACCATCCGCCTGGCCAGAGAGTCCATCATCGAATATCTGCAATCCAATATCGCGCTGTTACGCTGGATGATTGCCGAAGGCTATGGTGATGTCCGCACCATAGAACGCCGCGCCAAAGCAATGGAAGACTGGCTGGCAAGACCACACTTGCTGGAAGCGGACACTGATGCCGAATATGCCCGGATCTTTGAAATTGATCTCAATGCGATCAGGGAACCCCTGCTGGCCTGTCCGAACGACCCGGATGATATCAAACCACTCTCGGAGGTAGCTGGAACCAAGGTAGATGAAATATTTATCGGATCCTGTATGACCAATATCGGTCATTTCCGGGCGGCCGGCAAAATGCTGGAAAAAACCCGTACAGCGATCCCGACCCGGCTCTGGATCTGTCCGCCAACCCGGATGGACCAGCATCAGCTCATTGAGGAAGGTTACTACAGTATCTTTGGCAAGGCCGGGGCACGTACCGAGATGCCCGGCTGTTCGTTGTGCATGGGGAATCAGGCGCGGGTAGCCGCCAATTCAACCGTGGTATCGACATCGACACGCAATTTCCCGAACCGGCTGGGAGATGGTGCAAACGTGTTCCTGGCATCCGCCGAGATTGCCGCTGTCTCGGCCATCCTGGGTCATATCCCGGATATGGACGAATACCTGGAATTTGCCCGTGATATCGACACCATGGCGGCAGATGTCTATCGCTATCTTAATTTTGACGAGATTGAATCCTTCCGGAAGGCAGCATCGGAGGCGCAAACCAGGCTGGCGGAGGTCTCTGTCACCGTAGCATAGATATAATCTTACAATGAAATTATTGACACCAGATAAACCAGGAACATGACCATAATCAAACAGAACGATCTGATCGACAGCATCACAGATGCCCTGCAGTTTATATCGTATTATCACCCTGTCGACTTTGTTCAGGCAGTCCATGCCGCCTATGAAAAGGAAGAATCACAGGCCGCCAGAGATGCCATGGCGCAGATCCTGATCAATTCACGGATGTGTGCGGAAGGCCACCGCCCTATCTGCCAGGACACCGGCATTGTGAATGTATTCCTGAAGATCGGTATGGATGTGCAGTGGGACAGCGACAGGAGCCTTGTTGATATGATCAACGAAGGCGTCCGGCGTGCCTACAGGCATCCGGATAACGTGTTGCGTGCGTCCATCGTTGAAGATCCGGCAGGTACCCGAAAAAACACCGGGGATAACACCCCGGCCGTGATCCACATGGAGATCGTGCCGGGCAATACGGTTGATGTCCAGGTCGCTGCCAAGGGCGGTGGATCAGAGGCAAAGGCCAAATTCGTCATGCTGAATCCCTCAGACAATATCGTCGATTGGGTCGTTGCTACCGTCCCCACGATGGGGGCGGGCTGGTGTCCCCCGGGCATCCTTGGAATCGGGATTGGCGGTACCGCTGAAAAGGCCATGCTCATGGCCAAAGAGGCACTGATGGAACCGATTGATATCCAGGATCTGAAACTACGAGGCCCAAAAAATAGAGTGGAAGAACTGCGACTGGAGATCTTCAACAGGGTCAATGAGCTTGGTATCGGGGCCCAGGGCCTCGGTGGATTAACGACGGTACTGGATGTCAGGATCAGGGATTATCCAACCCATGCCGCCAACAAACCGGTAGCCATGATCCCCAATTGCGCCGCAACACGGCATACCCACTTTATACTGGATGGTTCGGGACCGGCCCTGCAGACCCCCCCCAGCCTGGATGACTGGCCAGACATCACCTGGGATGCGGGTCCCACAGCACGTCGTATCAACCTCGATACAGTGACACGTGAAGAAATTACCACATGGAAACCAGGCGAGACCCTGCTCCTGTCCGGCAAGATGCTGACCGGACGTGATGCTGTACACAAACGCATACAGGATATCCTTGCCAGGGGAGAATCCCTGCCGGGAGGCCTTGACTTCAGAAACCGGTTTATCTACTACGTCGGTCCGGTGGATGCCGTTCGCAATGAAGTGGTCGGCCCTGCCGGTCCCACGACCGCAACACGGATGGACAAATTTACCGGGCTGATGCTGTCGAAAACCGGGCTCATCGGCATGGTGGGCAAGGCGGAACGTGGACCCGTAGCGATAGAGGCTATCAAGCAACACAAGGCAGTGTACCTGATAGCGATCGGCGGGGCCGCTTATCTGGTTTCCAGGGCAATCACCCATGCCAGGGTGGTCGCCTTTGCAGAGATGGGGATGGAGGCCATCCACGAATTCGTGGTCAAAGACATGCCAGTCACCGTTGCCGTCGATGTCAATGGCACATCTGTCCATCAGACCGGACCTGCCAGATGGCAGGAGATTATCCTGCAACGAAAAGGCAGGCAGTAACACTTAATTTCACGGGATCATGTCCATGTTGACCGCCGCATTCCTTATGTGACCCGGTACAACCACCCACAGCACCCTCCCGGTAATACGGAAACAGATATCCGTCGGCACATTCGCATCCAGAGGCCAGGCAGTTTACGTATAATTTCAGATTATCTTACGCACTGTGGATCCCTCCTATTCAACCGCCTGTAGTGTCCTGTCAGCCATTCTCCGACTGGTAACTTACCGGGATTTATGATAATCCTTCACCTATGATGGTACATTATCTCTTGTCCGTATCCAGAAAATGTCTGTTCCAGTTGACAGTGATCGCCTTATGTACAGGCTGTGGAGATGGTAATGCGCCGGCCCCTGCAACCGGGACTGTGCATGGATCGCCTGTTACCTCAACAACCCGGACTATATCGTCAACACCCGTTTTTGCGCAGACCCAGTTTACCATTGGAAACAGGAGATATTTATTCGATGTAACCAGTCACAGTATCGAGGATATGCAGGCCCTGTTGCAACGCACTGCGGAGATTACTCAGGACATGCCCGACGATCTGGATGATCTGGAGATTGTGCTGATCCTGCACGGGCCGGATCTTGACTGGTTTACCCGGAAAAATTATGCCAAAAACAGGGAATTGGTGGACCTGGCAGCCAGACTGGATGTCCTTGAAATCATCGATATCAAGGCTTGCGAAACGGCAATGGAGCACAGAGGTATTGATTCCAGTGAGTTACCTGCCTTTATTGAGACAATTCCTTATGCGCCGGACGAAATTGCACGTTTACAGGCCCTTGACTACGTCACCCTCTGATCAGCACGATTATACGCTACGACCTGTCCGATTCAGGTGACGACAAACCACTAAGTATCAGCATACTCAGACGTAACGGCAATCCCTGCTATACCAGGCCGTTGTTCTTTTACATAAGTTTTTCATCAGCAGTGGAGTTGAAGTCAAGCTGGACTATGTAAACCCTGCTCGCAGAGCAGGGCGAGTATCTCTACCATATCCGCGGTAATTATCGACTGGTAACCAGTTGCTAACGAGAGGCCCTGATAAAGTGGGTTTTCCTATATGTAGTATGTAGTCGGCAGGATTGGGATAATAAACGCACTCTCCCGGGTACATTTGTCAGGGGAAATACAGATGATTGCAGTCTTGTTTATTAAATAAACCGATCGTATGGAGACATAAAAAATGGTTACGTTAAAAATAAAAATCTGATAGTCCTGATTGGGTTGCTGGCTTTTCCACCTGTTTCCCTTGCCGCAGAATTCGATATGAGTGGAATCAATGGTTGCATGATCGCCGCTTACAAGATAAAGGAAAAGACGAATTTTTTGAAAATCGAACAACTGATCTATAAGAAGACAATAATCTACGAAATTGAGGTACAGGATCCCCAGGGGAAAATCTGGGAAATGGCGTGCAGGGCTGAGGGGGGTGGAACCATATTCCAGATCACCCAGGAACTGGCCAGTAGTTCCGATCCACAATTTACAGAAGGCGGTGTCATCAGTGAGGAAGACGCCCGTGCAAAAGCCCTTGATAAGTTCCCCGGGAATGTCAGTGAAACGGAATACGAAAAAAGGGTCCCGGGCTATTCATTGTACGAGTTCAATATCGTAAATGAATTCGGACTGGACACCAGAGTGAAGGTCAATGCCACCTCAGGTGAGATTGAAGAGGCTGTTATCGAGGAATGGGAAATACACTGGAAAGCCTACGAAAAGGCTGTTGATTAACCAGATCGGTCACGATCTTACATAACGCTTTTTCATACAGCGGGAAAGGACAGGGAAGTCCCCACCCCTTTTACATCACATATCAGGATCAGAAGTGGCGATAGCCGGTACCAGCCGGTTTGAATAGTGCACCCCCGGTTCCGATACACCGGATACCCGCCTGTTCGGTAATCTTACCGATACAGGTGACCGGGCAGATCGCATTCAGCCTGTTTTCAATTTCCTCCTTTTTTTCAGGCGTGATAGTAAAACAAAGTTCATAATCATCCCCTGCGGTCAGGGCCAGTTCCCAGGCAGTTTCCTGTTCCAGCCTGCAGAGGGCATCCGACATCGGCAATTTCTCCATATACAGGACAGCACCTGTATAACTCAAATCCAGTACATGGCCGATATCGGCCAGCAGTCCATCCGAAACATCAATCGCACTGGAGGCCAGTCCGCGCAATGCGATCCCGGTGTGTATCCTGGGGGTAGGCCGGTTCAGGCGGTTTATAACATACCGCTGATCATGGTCAGACAGGGAAGCAGCCCCTTGCATGGCTTTCAGGGCCAGACCGGCATCACCCAGATTCCCGGTAACGTATATCAGATTCCCGGGCCTTGCCCCGTTTCGCAGGATGGCCGTATCACAGGGAAGCAAGCCATGCACCTGGATCGTAATCGAGAGTGGGCCCCGGCATAAATCACCACCAATCAGGTCTACCTTGTATTCACTCGCCAAGCCGTTAAATCCGACCATAAAATCTTTCAGCCACACATGATCGATATCAGGCAATGTCATAGACATGGTTGCCCATACCGGCACGGCACCCATCGCCGCCATATCGCTGAGATTCACAGCCAGGGATTTATAACCGATGTCCTCGGCAGCCGTGTCGCTGTGAAAGTGCACACCGGAAAGCAACGTATCCATGGACAGGACGAGTTGCATCCCCTCAGGCACGGTAACAACAGCAGCATCATCACCGATTCCGACCTTCACACTGACCCCTGTGTTCCCTGTTGCGTTCTTGAAATACTTCTCTATGATTTCGAATTCAGACAAGGGAGAAATTATGCAAGGTTTGTGATTTCTTTTGCACGGACGGTATGGGCCAGTTTGTCAAGCACACCATTGACATATTTATGCGATTGTTCAGCGCCAAACATCTTGGCAAGCTCTACCGATTCATTGATAACGACGCGCCATGGCAACTCCGGATGATAGACAAGCTCATAATAACCAATCTGTAAAACAGCCAGTTCAACCGGATCAAGATCTTTTAAAGGCCTGTCCAGCATGCTGCCAAGTTTTTCATCAACCTCATCACAACATCTGGTTATCCCCATGAGTAAATCCCTGAAGTAATCAATATCGGCATGTTTCAATTCGTTCCGTCCATGCTCGAATTCCGAAATAACATCACTGATGGACTTGCCCGCCATATGCCATTGATACAGCGCCTGCACGGCAGAACGACGCGCCTTGACCCGGGCACGTCTGGAAAAAGGTTGGGCCGGATTCACTCCCTGAGCACCTTCATTGTAGTAACCATATCAATAGCGGCAAGTGCCGCTTCAACTCCTTTATTGCTTTCCTCGCTGCCGGCACGATCCAGTGCCTGCTCTGTGGTATTGACGGTAAGAACACCAAAAATGACAGGCGTCTCCAATTCAAGAGCGATGGATGCAAGCCCCCTGGAACATTCATTTGCAATATATTCAAAATGCGGTGTTTCACCACGTATGATCGCACCGAGTGCCACAACGGCATCACATTCTGAATTTTTAATGAGCGCCTTGACGGCAACCGGTATCTCAAATGCGCCAGGGACGCGGACAATAGTGTACACGATGCCCTTTCCCTCAAGTGTTTGAATACACCCTTTTAACAACCGCTCCACTACAAAGCTGTTGAACTGACTGGCAACAATCCCAATCCTGGTTTGATTGTGCGCATGCGTATTATTTGCTTCAGGAATATTCGTCATCACTGCAACCTTATAATGCATCAAGTAACATAATCGACTACTTCAAGCCCGAAGCCGGAGATTGCGTGCAGCCTTTTTGGTGCACTCAGAACTATCATTTTTTTCACACCCAGATCAGCCAGGATTTGTGCGCCCAGACCAATCGTACGCAGGTCCCTGACGTCACCCCTGTTGTGTCGTATATACAGCTCTTCTTCATCCTTATAACTTTCAAGTTGACTGATCAACTCACTGGTTTCCACCTGATTACACAGAATTACGACAACCCCCCGTTCTTCCCTGGAAATACGTGACAGTACATCCCTGATCGGCCAGCCACAGTCCTTCTTTATACTACCGGTTAAATCACATATCGGGTTGAGTATGTGCACGCGTACAAATATGGGGACAGCTGGATCTATATCCCCCTTGACCATTGCGAGATGCAGGTTCTTTTCCAGACTATCCTGGTAACCGATCAGCCTGAATTCGCCAAATTCTGTCGGAAGCTTGCACTCTGTTACCCGCTCGATCGTCTTTTCATTTTCTATTCTGAAACGAATGAGATCAGCAATAGTACCGATCTTGAGTCCGTGCTCCTTTGCAAATATTTCCAGATCCGGCCGTCTCGCCATTGAACCATCGTCCTTGAGGATTTCCACGATAACGGCCGAGGACTGAAAACCGGCAAGACGTGCAAGGTCACAACCGGCCTCGGTATGACCGGCACGGGACAGGACACCACCCGATTGTGCCATGAGTGGAAATACGTGCCCGGGTTGTACCAGATCAGAAGGTTTGGCGTCCGGTGCAACTGCCTTCCGGATAGTGACTGCCCTGTCTGCGGCCGATATCCCTGTAGTTACACCCTCAGCGGCTTCAATCGACACCGTGAAATTGGTACTATCGCTTGAATTTGAATAGGAATGGCTGGCCATCAGCGGCAGGTTCAGACGCCTGCAATGCTCCTTGGTCAATGTAAGGCATATCAGTCCTCTTCCGTACCGTGCCATGAAATTAATGTCATTAGGTTGCACACAGGAAGCAGCAATCACAAGATCTCCTTCATTTTCACGATCCTCATCATCCATCAGGACAACCATTCGACCCTGGCGTATCTCTTCAATCAATTCTTCAGTTGTGTTTAATCGCATGGCTTGTGGATTGTTAAATGTTTTTTTCAGCATACTTTGAACCACTTTATTTCCGGTACGTCCTTTGGATAAGTTTTTGCCGGCTGGCACCTGAAAGTGTTGTTTACCTGAACATGACAATACCGGTTACTGTTCAACCAGCAACCCTTCCAGATAACGTGCAATCAGGTCAATTTCAAGATTTACACTGCTACCCGCATCGTATTCCGGGAAAATAGTCTCTTCCAGGGTATGGGGAATAATGTTTACTTTAAAACCGGTAATACCGGTTTCATTAACGGTCAGACTGACACCATCAACACAGATTGATCCCTTTCTGGCAATATACTTTTTCAGGCTTGCAGGGAACTGAATCTCATAGCAGATGGATCGGCCTTCCTCTTTTATTGATTTTACTATACCGATACCATCAACATGGCCAATAACCAGGTGACCATTAAGACGGGAAGATAATTGTAATGCCTTCTCAAGATTTACCTTGCCCCCCGCCTGGATTGTTCCAAATGTTGTACACGCCAGTGTTTCTGATGAAATATCAGCAGCAATCGTATTTGCTGACATCTCAATGATTGTGAGGCATACACCATTAACAGAAATGCTTTCACTTACATGAATATCAGAAAGATCCAGCTTGCCGGTGCTGATAACAAAACGGTAGTCCTGCCCGAATTCCTTGATTGTTTCTACCGTGCCAATCGCTTCAATGATTCCGGAAAACATGATTATTCGTGACTCGTGATGAATTATGACCGACTAGTTACCATTAACCATATACTGATTAGTTTTTATCTTATCAATTTTTGCCGTGATACGCAGGTCTTTCCCGATCATTCGGGTTTCACAGGTAGCAAGGCGAATGCGGTCTGACATTGTCTGGATTGCAGGTAAATTGAATAAGGGTCTCGCATTCTGTCCCATCAATACAGGCGCCATATATATAACGATTTCATCGATCAGTCCACCTGCCAGCATACTTCCACACAGGGTAGCACCTGCCTCCAGCATAAGCTCGTTGACCTCTTCTTCAACAGCGAGATGTTGAAGAACAGCCTGTAACCAGGTCAGTTTACCCGGATCAGACAGATTGATTATCTCGGCCCCTGCATCCTGTAGCGCCTGTTGTTTTTTTCTGTCATGTGATTTGGTAAATATCAGGGTCCGACCGGGCAGGTTGAGCATTTTCGCTCTGCATGGGGTTCGTAACACTGTATCCATAATCACCCTGAGTGGTTGTTTACCGCCCGTCTCTATCCCGCGCACATCAAGCGCGGGGTCATCAATCAGTATTGTACCAATCCCCGTCATAATGGCTGAACTTCTTGCCCGTAACCGCTGCACATCTGCCCGCGCCTCGGCGGAGGTAATCCACATACTCTCACCACCGGCCAATGCAGTCCGACCATCGACACTCATTGCCAGTTTGCAGCGCACATAGGGCATGGAAGATTCCATTCTGCGTATGAATCCCGGATTAAGCTCTCTTGACTGGTCTGAAAGCAAATCGTGTTCAACCTGTATTCCTGCACGCTGCAGGGTCTCCAGACCCTTGCCTGAGACCTCCGGATTGGGATCAACCATGGCAGCTATCACCCTTTCGATATTTGCATTTATCAGTGCATCTGTACAGGGCGGCGTACGACCCCTGTGTGCACAGGGTTCCAGCGTAACGTAGCAAGTTGTCCCGTCAGCAACATGCCCGATATGATTCAATGCAATAATTTCGGCATGGGGTTCACCTGCCCGTTGATGCCAGCCTTCAGCGATTATTGTATCTTCCCTGACCAGGACACAGCCGACGCGTGGATTGGGATCAGTACTGTACAGCCCGCGCCGGGCTAGCTGGATGGCACGGGACATAAAACGATAATCCGATTCTGTCCACGTCAATTTTCTTCCCCATCTGTTTTCAGCATATCAAGCTGGCTATCCTGAAATTCCGGAGGCAAGTCATTTTCAAGGCGTTCTATTTCTTCAAGAAAGGCACGTACATCTTCAAAACTCCGGTATACGGAAGCAAAGCGAACATAGGCAACCTGGTCCATGACACGCAATTGTTCCATCACCCAGTCACCGAGCTTACGGGACCTGACTTCACGTTCGCCAGCCGCACGGAGCTTGTGCTCAATATGGGAGATTGCAATTTCAACCTGTTCCATTTCAATGGGGCGCTTTTCCAGGGCTTTCAATATACCCCCCCGGAGTTTGTCTTCATTGAAAGTTTCACGTCGCCCGTCGGTTTTGATAATACGTGGATAATTCAACTCCGCAGACTCATACGTCGTAAACCGTTCACTGCACCTGGTGCATGCACGCCGACGCCTGATCTGATCACCATCCCCGACCAGTCGGGAGTCGATCACGCGTGTATCCAGATCAGAACAAAAAGGGCATCTCATAGGCCGGTCATTGCCACTCCTGATTAACAGTATGATGGGAGGCCGGGACACGGTCTCCCATGCGGAATTATACAGGCATCAGGTCAATTGAATTACTAATTTCCGTAAACAGGCTTGCCCCTGCAAAGTTCAATCACCTGCTTTTTTACACGCTCGATAACAGAATCATTACCCATATTGTCCATAATGTCACAAATCCAGTTCGCAACCTTTCTGCAATCGTCAGCGTCAAAACCACGGGTCGTTACTGACGGTGTGCCAATCCGGATACCGCTGGTAACAAACGGTGATTGCGGGTCATTGGGAACTGAATTCTTGTTGACTGTGATATTCGCTCGACCCAGGGCAGCATCCACTGCCTTCCCGGTGAGCCCCTTATCAATCATGTCCACCAGAAACAGATGATTGTCTGTCCCTCCCGAGACAATCTTGAAACCTCGCCCGATAAACACCTCCACCATGGCCTTTGCATTAACCTTGACTTGCCGGATATAGGTCCTGAATTCGGGTAACATTGCCTCCTTGAAGGCAACCGCCTTGGCGGCAATGGTATGCATCATCGGTCCACCCTGATAGGCGGGGAATACCATGAAATTGATCTTTTTTTCAATTTCATCATTAGTCTTGCCCATGATCAGACCGGAACGTGGACCACGCAAGGTCTTGTGTGTGGTAGAGGTTGTCACATCTGCAATCTGTACGGGGCTTGGATATTCACCAACCGCAATCAGGCCGGCCACATGGGCAATATCTGATACCATTATGGCGCCTACCTGGTCTGCAATATCCCGGAAACGCTGCCAGTCAACTATACGTGAATAAGCGGAAAAACCGGTCATTATCAATTTTGGTTTATGTTCGAGTGCCAGCTTTTCGGCTTCATCGTAGTCTATCTGCCCCGTTTTCGTGTTGAGACCATACTGTACGGATTTGTAGATCCGGCCGGACACATTGACCGGTGCACCGTGTGTCAGATGACCACCATGAGCAAGACTCATACCCATGATCGTGTCCCCCGGATTGATCAGTGCCAGATAGACCGCACCATTAGCCTGGGAACCTGAATGTGACTGGACATTGGCCCAGTCAGCACCAAATAATTTCCTGGCCCGGTCAATTGCCAGTGTTTCCGCAATATCAACATAT
>MGXK01000077.1:0-19248 GCA_001802375.1 Gammaproteobacteria bacterium RBG_16_51_14 | reverse complement strand
GCCGTAATAACGCTTGCCTGGATAACCTTCCGCATATTTATTGGTGAGTACTGACCCCTGGCATTCCAGAACACGCGGGCTTGTATTATTTTCGGAGGCAATCAATTCAATATGATCTTCCTGGCGACGCCTTTCCCCCTCCATCGCCTTAAAGAGTTCATCGTCAAAACCTTCCACTTTCATATCATGTGTAAACATAGCCTTCCTCTGTTGTGATCAATCATGACAAAAATTCTGTACCTGCCCAGGCAGTTACCGTTATCGCGGCGTACTCGTTATTAGCCCATATCGGGAACAGGGCTGAGACCAGGGAATAGCGGCTAATAGTATCAAAACACTCCATTCAATGCATACCGGTCGCCCACCTGGGGCCAGTGTGGCCATGCTTTCTCACCCATCCTGTTTGTCATCCCTTAAACAAATGTAATTTGTTGATTTATATATCATAATATCAAGATGCTGTCCGCCGGTGACGAATTTTCAGGTGAAATCCCATTTTTCAACCATCCGATACAGGATCCAATATCGTCCCCCGGAAGGTGACCGGCCAGTTTCCCCCCAGACCACTGTAAAGATCAAACTCGCAATGAAGGATTCCTATGTCAGGCAGGGCATATCTGAAATATGCGGTATGCAACTTAATATTGTCTTTTTGGCCAAGCCCGGTTTCTACATTTACTCGGGTAATCTGTACCAGACAGGAAACACGATTGACTGTTCACCCCGGATAGATAGCTTGCTCAATACTGCCTGTGTGTGAAATCTAACCTGAAGGTTTTCAGGTTTCCTGTTTATCGTGTTTTTCAACCAGCTACAGTGATGCTGTATCATGATATGCTGACCGTTCTTGCTGTGAAATCAATGGGGTATATTACGTTATCGATGAATGAGAAAAAAAGAATCATAACAGATGCAGAGCTTGTTTTATCGAAAGCTGACCTGCTTTATTCAGCCGAGGAGGTAGATGCAGCCTTTGCCAGGCTTGCCGAAGAAATGACAATCCACCTGTCAGACAAGGACCCGCTTGTATTATGTGTGATGCTCGGCGGGATTGTTCCAACAGGTATTTTATTGCCACAGTTGTCGTTTCCGTTACAGCTCGATTACGTTCATGCAACCCGCTATCACAGCAATCCATCTGGTGGTCAATTACACTGGGTTAAAAAACCGGGGAAACACCTCGTAGACAGGACGATCCTGCTTGTCGATGATATCCTTGATGAAGGTATCACCTTATCTGCAATAAAAGATGATTGTCTGCAGGCCGGGGCCAAAGCTGTCTATACCGCAGTGTTAATAGATAAAATCCTTGCAAGGGAAAAGTGTTTGCCAAGAGCAGATTTCACCGGGCTTACCGTTCCCGACAGATACATTTTCGGTTACGGTATGGATTACCTCGAATATCACCGTAACTGCCCGGGTATTTATGCGTTGCGAGAATCATGACTAGACTGGCTATCATTGGAGGTACCGGTCTGACCTCTCTGCCCGGGCTGGTAATAAGCCGACAGCAAGATCAGCAAACACCCTGGGGTTCACCTTCAGGAGCACTTGTTTTTGGTACCTATGCAGGAACAGAGATCGTTTTTCTGGCTCGTCATGGCAATCCGCACGCCATACCGCCACACAAGGTGAACTATCGTGCCAATATCTGGGCATTGAAAGAAAACGAGGTTAGCGATGTCATCAGCATCAATGCCGTTGGTGGTATTACGAAAGAAATGTATCCAGGAAGGCTGATCGTGCCAGATCAGATCATTGATTATACCTGGTCGCGTAAACATACTTACTATGACGATAATCCCGGGGAAATTGTATATATTGATTTTACAAAACCCTTTTGCGAGAAATTACGACAACATCTAATCACTGCGGGAACTGAATGTGATGAAATCAATCTTTATCCCACTGGTACCTATGGTGTTACCCAGGGACCGCGGCTGGAATCTACCGCCGAGATTCGCCGTATGGAACGTGACGGATGTGATATCGTTGGGATGACCGCCATGCCAGAAACAGCATTGGCAAAGGAACTCGGTATCAATTACGTATCCTGTTCACTGGTCGTCAACTGGGCTGCAGGCAAATCATGTGAATCGATTACGATGAAGATGATCGACGACAACCTGAAGGAGGGAATCTGCAAGGTTAATACCTTGCTGGCAAAGGGAATCCCGAGAATAGTTGCCTGAATATTTTATCGCGGAACAAGACCCCGTACGTAAGCGCGGGGGGCCTCGTTACTTGCTTGTGTGGAGTGGTCGTGATGCCCGCACATTATCGTGCGGGCCACGTGTGAGGCTGGATGCGGCTTTTCCCAACCGGCCGGGGACAATGTATCCAGGCGTAGACGGGATGATTCCCTGTGCGGAGGAGCAGGGAGATTCAAATTACATTGCAATTGCCGGTTTACTGCATGCTAATTGCATTTCGTGCAGGTGCTCCTCAAGCGTCTTGTACTTGTCTTTGTATTCAATCCAGATGGCCTGACTGCTCATACGCTCTTCTGCCTCTCTGTACTCATCGAGCAACCGGATTTTATCCTTATCCTGGATCCCGGCCTCGGCCATGGGATAAAGGATATTATCCTCCTTGTATATGTGTGCTCTTAGAAGCTGCCCATAATTCCAGGCATTTTCAATGAGGTGGTTCAGTTCGCCATTTTGAATGGCCATCTTCATAAGCTGAACAAAATGCCTCCCCTGGTCATGTTCAAACAGCATCTGGGGAAGTGGATTGCAGTGACTGAGGACACCTGGTACTTCCAGGTATCTGAATAGGATATCTTCCTCCTTTGCATGATGAAACGTATCGGCAAAATTCCGGATAAAGCTGACGAAAATATCGGCCTTTTCCAAAAAAAAGGCTTCCCCCTGATTCGCCTGGTTTAAATGGATGTACTGATCCATCAAGTCTATATATTTTACTATGAGCTTATGCTCCTCCATTAAATCGTATGTTACCTGCATTTTTCACCTGCCTTTCCCTTGAGTATATCTTGTTTGAATACGATACCGTTGCCGGTAACGCCACAGCCAGTTTCTGGATTTTCTTGCAACCCACCGAAGTAGTTATCCTTTCACTGAATTCAGGTAGGCTCCTGATAAGTCCTGAATATTCCTGATCTGTTATCCTGGCGGACGACTCCATGGATGGAGGAGGTAGTGCGACTCAGGAGACAAAGCCGAGGCCGGAATGCGGTCTGGACAACCAGTCTACAAGATGCCATTTTTTGATGGCATGACGACAAGGACTCTTCATCAGAGGTTCCCTGGATAAATTATCTTTATACGCAACAGTTAATTCCTTGACTAAAATCAAGACCGGATAATGCATACCAGTCCAGTGACCAGGCTTGAAAATTGAAAATTCTGAAAATGGTGGCAACCCTATAACTGCCAGTTTTTTTCAAAACAGGAAGTGCAAATAATCTATAGTTCATGACAATAATCATTGCATTTCCGCAGGAACTTGCTGGTGGTGTTCGGCATGGGAACACGAACAGTTGCCAGGTTGGATAATAACTCACCACCTTCATGAATGAGTTGCCTGGCTTTCCTGTATTTATATTTTTCTACGTAATTCGCGTATCCTGTAACTTCAGGTATAAAATTATCAAGCTGTTCTTTCGCTGAAACATATCTTGGCCATATTTCAAACATGGCTGAATCGCTACGTAATGTTTCACATGCCAGCTTTGCACTCTCGCCAAGTTCCTTTACCCTGGATATGAAATCTTCAAAACCGGGTACTCGTGTGGATATGGTTATCAATTCATTTGTAATCTGATCAATTTCAAACATCGTTTGTGCAACCTTTATGTACCGGCTTTCAAAGAACGCATCCATCGGCATCGAAAATACCTTGAATGGCTCACCCCATAGTTCATCCAGGCCTTCACCCCCTCTCGCTAATTTAATATTCTTGCCCAGTTCCAAAGCCTCCATAAAATACCTGCCACATTCCCTGAGCAATTCATTACTGGATTCTATCCTAACGCCTGCCTCCTCAAGTTCTACGATCGTGGTTAATATATCAGAACTGCGATTCAACAACGCGCCTGCCAGCATCGCCCCCTTGACGCGCTTTCGTGCAGGATCAGACTCACTCTGATAAGCATCCCTGATTTCATCAAGGCGGTAACCAGGCGTGTTGATACCAGGTTCCAAGTGATGAAAAACCCGTTTTGTTAATTGGTCAATAGTCTGCTTTCTTGTTGCCAGGCTGTCGGAATTGACTTCATATTGCCTGATCCAGTATCCATCATAGTAAATACAGGGTTTATTATTGATTACTTTCTTTGTCCCGTTTGCAATCTGGTTTCCCATAGATATGTACACACCTGCCCTTGAATAAGGAGTCGTTTTATTATGTGCGTCAGTTATTTGTTTATTTTGATGTTATCTGATTCCTTCGCAAACTTGCCTGATAATTGCATAATCAAATACATTCCAGCTGATGCCGGAGTATGTAAAATATAATGCAGCAACAAGCGTCATGTAATTTACTCTTCCTGAAATAATTCAATAATACCGTTCACTATAGTCTGTTTAATTTCATTACCCATCGTGTTTTGCCTGAGACTTTGAGGAAATCAGGATAATGTGGTCTGCCTGATAAGGGCATCATTCATAGTGAGAGGAACGGGGCACAACACTTGACCCTGTCTAATAGGATTTATATTTTCCATTAAATCAACAGGATAGTGATTTATCTGTGTGAGAATACCTTTTTTTCCTGCTCCTTTATCATGAATCAGGTCAGTTGGCTTGTACAGTCGGAAAATATCTGATTTCATATATTTCATAAATTCAGTTTTTTAGTGAAAGTTTGATCTATATCAATTCATCTTGATTAATCTTTAGACTTACTAAACATCACAACAATAAATATTCCGGGGGGGGGTAAGATGAACTTTCTTACAATTGTTATCATTGCTGCTCTTATCGTTACCGTTGCCATTGCCGCTATGGGGATATTCTCAATGTCTCAAGGTGACAAGTTTGATACACAAATGAAACTGGCCCGTGTTGGAACAGATACAATGACGTTCTGGCTTCTGATCCTTGCTCTTTATCTTATTTATAAAAACACATGAGAAAATGAAATAGAAAGACAGCCTCTTAAAGGCAGTTATCGGCTACTATTTCTCTGGTAAATTCTGCCATTACTGACAGACAGACATGGGTCATCTTCTGCGTCACATCAAACTTATGAGTCTTAGCTTCCTGGCAACTGAGATAGCTAGATCGTTTCTGGATTTGCCATCCGGAATTAATATTATTAATAACTATAACCGGGTCACCTGCAGAATCACACCGAACATCGGATGATCAAAATAATGCAGTTCGTTCAGTTTTATTTTCCGGGTTTCATTCATTCGTACATATTCAGCCTTTTTCCGGACAGACATGGCACTATCACTCGAATCCCTGGAGGGAGCTGATCCTGTATTTGAAAGTGTGTCAATAAAATAAACTAAATCCACATCAACATGCAGAAAATGTGAGCTGCGAATGCGAATTGTGCCATCAACAATAAATCTTGGTGGTATCAGAAAATCCGGCTCATTGTCATCAGATATCCCGCTTTCAGGCAATGTGCCATCGTGTTTTTCAATATGTACAGCACGTTCTCCTGAACCACCAGGCTGTTGCCAGGAGACATGAACAAGGGGGCGGTATTCCTTTGATGATTTCATAACCCGGTATATCCCGTCCATCCGGTATTTGTCTTTAGGTAAAATCAAGAATGGAATTAACGGTTTTTTATCCGTGCCCTGGGTTCCCGTATCCTGTTTGTCTGCTCCATGCCCGGACTGTACCAATTCCGTACTGCCATCAAGGCGAGGTATTCCCGGGTTTTCATACCAGAGTTCACCATCGCCGTCCGAGTAAATGTTTTCAAAAATGATGACTTCGACCTGATACCATGCAGCGAAGACTGGGTTCGTCCAGAAATAAAAAACAGGCAGGAGTAAATATATATATTTCATACTCACTATTATGCAGCATGTTGCGCATCAATTTCTTCAAAAAGGTACAACAAGATCAGGTAACGGGATTCGGCATCTGATAATTCCTTCGACACCCGCAGTTTGTCCTGCCCGTCAAATCTATAGGTATGTGGTTCGGACTGAATCAAACGTATGATCCCGCTCGGATTTATACTGATATTTTTCTTAAAGTACAGTCGCCCTCCCCGGTTTCCCAAATCTATCTTGCTGATACCCAGTGGAGCTGCCTTCAATTTCAACCCGGTGACACGGAACAGGCTCCTGGCTGCTTCCGGGAGTAATCCGAAACGGTCGATCATTTCCTCCTGTATTTCAGACAATTCTTCCTTGTCACGTGCACTAGCTATTCGTTTATACATGATCAGCCGCGTATGAACATCAGGAAGGTAGTCTTCCGGGATCAGTACCGGGATATGTAAATTAATTTCAACGCCATGATCCAGGGGGCGATCAAGTTCCGGCTGCCTGCCCGCCTTCAGGGCAAGAATAGCACGCTCAAGCAAGTCCATATATAATCCAAACCCGATTTCCTGGATCTGGCCACTCTGTTCTTCACCGAGTATCTCACCTGCACCGCGTATTTCAAGATCATGCGTTGCCAGTGTAAAACCAATGCCAAGTTCTTCGAGTGATTCAATCGCTTCAAGGCGCTTCAAGGCGTCCTCTGTTATCACCTTGCGTGGTGGTATGATTAAATAAGCATAGGCTCGATGATGGGAACGTCCAACCCGTCCCCGCAACTGATACAATTGTGCCAGACCGAATTTATCGGCACGGTTGATGATAATGGTATTGGCCGTTGGTACGTCAATACCAGTTTCAATGATCGTGGTACATACCAGGACATTAAAGCGCCTGTGGTAGAAATCCAGCATGACGGCTTCCAGCTCTTTTTCTGCCATTTGACCATGGGCAACCCTGACACGTGCCTCAGGCAGTAATTTTTCAATCTCTTTCGCCTTTTTTTCTATGGTTTCGATCTCGTTGTGAAGAAAATATACCTGTCCACCACGTTTGATTTCGCGTAGCAGCGCCTCCTGAATGAGGACGCTATTCCATTCACGTACAAAAGTCTTGACCGCAATACGTCGCAATGGCGGCGTTGCAATAATTGAAAGTTCACGCAGATCGGAGAGAGCCATATTGAGTGTTCTTGGTATCGGTGTTGCTGTCAGGGTAAGAACATCGACTTCTGCACGCAGTGATTTGAATTTTTCCTTCTGCCTTACTCCGAATCTGTGCTCTTCATCAATAATCACCAGGCCAAGCCGAGCGAATCTGATATCTTCCTGGAGTAACTTGTGAGTCCCTATCACGATATCGACAATCCCGTCCGAAATACCCTTGATTGCAATGCCTTGTTCCTTTTTCGTTCGAAATCGTGACAACATTTCAATCCTGACCGGCCACTCGGAAAAGCGATCGATGAAATTCTTGAAATGCTGTTGTGCAAGAAGAGTTGTCGGCACCAATAGTGCGACCTGCTTGCTATTCTGAACCGCAATAAATGCAGCTCGCATGGCAACTTCTGTCTTGCCAAAGCCTGCATCACCGCAGATCAAACGATCCATGGGTTTCGCTTCACGCATATCTTCCAGCATTGCATTAATCGCATCGATTTGTCCTGGTGTTTCCTCAAATGGAAACTGTTGAATAAAGGCACAATAGGCGTCTTCATCAATTTTAAAATTATATCCATGTCTGGATGCACGCCTGGCATGTAACTCCAGTAATTCGGCAGCCACATCGTATATTCGCTCTGCGGCCTTACGCCTGGCTTTTTGCCAATGATCACTGCCGAGGCGATGCAATGGTGCATGTTCAGGGTCAACACCGGTATAGCGACTGATTAGATTCAGTGCAGAAACAGGAACATATAGCTTGTCTCCCTGTGCATATTCAATTGCAATAAACTCACCCGGAACACCACCTGCATCCAGTGTCAACAATCCCTTGAACCGTCCTACACCGTGTTCTTCATGTACTACCGGGGCATCGACTGTTAATTCGGCCAAATTGCGAACCACTGCCTCTGCATCCTGTTTCCTGCGCATGCGCAGGCGCCTTTGCATGACTCGCTCACCGAGCAACTGCGATTCGCTGATTATGGCAATAGCGGGTATGTTGATGATTGCGCCCTGTTCAAGGGGAGCAACGGTCATGGCAAATATCGTCGAACCAGTAATAAATGTTTCCCAGTTTGATACCAGTACCGGATGTAATTTATGTTGCTGAAACAATTCCAGTAAAGTCTCACGTCGACCAGTCGTTTCTGCCACGATCAGGACACGACCATTGAACCCAGCAAGAAATCGCCTGAATAATGCAAGAGGATCGGCAGTACGTGCATCCATCGGCATATTGATCGGCATATTTGTTGCGTAATTGATCGTGTCTGTCCGATCCAGTCCCAGATTTGAAATATGAACCTGTGGAAAATGTTCCATTGCAATATAAAGATCATCTGTGTTGAGAAACATTTCCCTTGGTGGCAATAATGGTCTTTCAATATCATATCGGCCCTGTTCATAGCGTTCTTCTATATCAGTCCAGAATTTCTCAGCACCCTCCTGTACTCCATCGTCAATAACAATTACATACTGTTCTGACAGGTAATCAAACAGGCTGTTTGTTTCCTGATAAAACAAGGGCAGATAATATTCAACTCCGGCGGGTGCCAGACCCTGACTTACATCACGATAGATTGGACATTGATTTGGATTACCTTCAAATCGTATTCGCCAGCCTGAACGAAAACGCGCTATTCCTTCATTAACTAGTGCAATTTCACGGGCCGGCAGCACGCGTATCATCTCTGTCTTCTCAAGTGATCTTTGTGTCTCCGGATCGAAACTGCGAATACTGTCGATCTCGTCATCCAACAGATCGATCCGATACGGATTTTGCACTCCCATTGGAAAGATATCGATCAACGACCCGCGGACAGCGACATCACCATGCTCCATCACCTGGGCTACAAACCGGTAACCACGACCTGATAGATCCCGCCGAAATGATGCAACATCGAGTGTTTGACCAGCCTCAAGCAACAGACTATTTGTCATCAAATATTCACGTGGCAGTAAACGATGCATGGCGGTCGTGACTGGCACGACCACAATACCATTCGCTGATGAAGACAGATTAAACAGGGTTTCCAGACGTTCGGAAATAATATCCTGATATGGTGAGAAGAAATCATAGGGTAATGTTTCCCAATCAGGGAACTGGTACAGAGGCAGATCGGATGACTTGTCAGAGAAAAATCTGAGTTCAAGCAATAGCCGGCTGGCACTCACGGAATCAGCAGTGATGATGGCCAGGGGCTTTTTTGATTCTTCTGCAGCCTTACAGACTGCAAGCGCCTTGCTACAACCATACAAGCGACCCCAATTGCGGCATTCACCCTGGTTCCCGGGCAAATCCGGATTTAAAGGGCTGACGTGTATTTTGTCCGGCATGTTCTGCTGTGTTCGTCAGGACTTGTAAAAAAACGTAAGTGCTTATGCTATGCCGGCTTCAGGCATTATCACGAATTTCTTTTTCAATCGCCATGAGAGATTCAAGTGGGTCTTTCGCCCGCGTGATCGGTCGGCCAATTACCAGATAATCACTACCCGCACTGACTGCTTCCGCAGGCGTCATTACCCGTTTCTGGTCGTTGTGAGAAGCGCCGTCTGGTCGAATACCTGGTGTGACCAGGCAGAAATCAACTCCGAATTGATTGCGCAACTGGCTGACCTCCTGTGCCGAACAAACAACGCCATCCAATCCGGTTTCTTTTGCCATTTTTGCGAATGTTAATACCTGCTTATCGACTGGACTATTCATCCCTATTTCATCCAGATCTGTTTGTGACATGCTGGTTAAAACCGTCACTGCGACCAGAAGAGGAGGTTTTGAATGTTTACTGATTGCTTCATGTGCAGCACATTGCATTTCCCTTCCACCCGAGGCATGTACATTAAGCATCCAAACCCCAAGATCCGCTGCCGCAGTACAGGCAGCTGCGACTGTATTGGGTATGTCGTGATATTTAAGATCCAGGAATACATCATAACCATCCCGTATTAATTTCTCGATCAGTGGTGGCCCGCAACGGGTAAACAGTTCCATGCCAATCTTGAGACGACACCGTTTTGGATCGAGTTTTGCTGTCAGCAGAAGTGTTTCTGCCTGCCCGGGGAAATCCAGAGAGACGATGACGCGGGAGTTATTCACCTTCGACCCCGTGAACCGGTTTGACTGAATTCCAGTTTTTACACCCCGGACATTGCCAATGCAGCGATTTGGCATCAAACCCGCAACGAACGCATTTATACATAGCATGCTTTTCAAGCAGCTTGGATGTCAGATCCTTGATCATTGTCAGACTTTCTCTTGCCTCACCTTCGGCCCTGGATAATGCATATTCAATCATCCGATCTACACCTTTAACCGTTGGTCGTTTCCTGAGCTCTGCCGAGATATATTTTATGGCCTCTTCCTCACTCTGTTTCTCCTCGATAAGCCCGGACAGCATCAACAAAGGGGTGATTCCGCCGTGTTTATCGACAATATTCCGAAGGAACTCCATAAACTCATCGACTTTATCCAGCTTCCGATAACATTCGAGCAATGGGTAAATGACCTCCGGAATATATTCCGGGTCCTGAACTTCAACCCGTTTGTAAGCCTTCAAGGCCTGCTTTAATCTACCTTCATCCATTGCAATCTCGGCTTCGATCATGCTTGCCCGTACACATTCACCGTCTATATTAAGAGCACGGCGTATACAGTCCCGTGCCTGCTTGATATCCCCTTGTGATAAATCATTGTATGCTTTTTCACAATAGAACTGGGCAATCACCGGACCCAAGGATTTCCCTGATACCAATTCCAGTTTACGCGCTATACTGATAGCGTTATCCCATTCTTTCTCCTGCTGGTATATTTCCAGAAGTTCTGAGTAGGCCTGTATGGAATGTGAACCTGTTTCAACGAGTTCCTTGAAAAGCCCCTCTGCCCTGTCAAGCAAGCCAGATCGCATATAATCCATACCGAGTTCAAGTAATGCCATCGCACGTTGTTCACGATCCAGGGTAGGACGTGCAATCAGGTTCTGATGAATACGGATGGCTCGATCAACCTCGCCCCGGCGACGGAAAAGATTTCCCAATGCAAGATGGGTCTCTACCGTTTCACTGTCTACCTCCAGCATCCTGATAAAAACTTCTATAGCCTTATCCGGTTGCTCATTCAAAACAAAATTCAACCCTTTGAAATATTCCGGATGTATTCTTTTTTGCCCTTCGGATGCAGCAGCCTTCATACTGCGCCATGCCGCCCACCAGCCGGACAGTGCAGCAAGTGGTAGTAGCAACCATAACAATGCTATCCACTCATTGGTCATTAAAGTTTATCCCTTACTGGTATCACACGAAGGTTGTTAATCTCTTTTTCAGTCATCTTCACCTGTCTAACCAGTTTTGCATTCTCATGTTTCAGTTTGAGAAGCGCAGGTAAACTTGCCAATACTCCAAGGATTGCACCGACACATAATGTAAGGACGATAACTAATGAGAATGATACAGGAACAGTGTTCACGTAATAATTGAGTTCGACCAGTTGATCGTTCTTGAGATGGAAGATCAAACCAAAAAAGATGATGACAATTACGAAACACACCTTCAGTAAGCGGTACATGCTACCTCCTGACGCTATTTTTGGGCATATTAATCTACGTCCATTGCCCGGAAATTTTAAACGATAGCCAGTCAGGAACAGGGAAACAATAGCTTGGACAATGTGATGATCATAATGACCGGCCTATAGCCAATCACAGAGCGGATGTATGTGCGTTACCCCTTCTCTGAATCATCTATGCGCTCGCGCATTTGCTTGCCTGGTTTGAAATGGGGTACATATTTTGCTGGTAAAGAAACCGGTTCACCGGACTTCGGGTTTCGTCCGACACGTGGTGGCCGGTAATGCAGGGAAAAGCTTCCGAAACCACGAATCTCGATTCGCTCCCCAGAGGATAGGGTATTGGACATATGTTCAAGGATTGTCTTGACTGCCAGTTCGACATCCTTATATGCAAGTTGCGACTGCCGCCGTGCGAGTGCCTCGATGAGTTCTGACTTGGTCATCGTTATTCTCTCGATTGCAATACAGTAAAACCCATTATTTATTGATTATTGGAAACTTAAAATAAGTTGCCGTCACTTGTTAACAAATACCGTTCATATATGCATGATTTGTCTGATTATCAGCTATTATCCAAGTGTTCCTTCAGGATATCGCCCAGTTTCGCACCGCCACCCGCCTCCGGGGCATATTCTTTCACTGCGGCCTGCTCTTCATCAGATTCTTTTGCCCTGATTGACAGATTAATAGTACGCTTCTTTCGGTCAATAGCCGTTATTTTGACCTCTACCTCGTCACCTTCCTTGATTATCGAACGTGCATCATCAATTTTCTTTTCAAGTGACATTTCACTTGCCTTCAGATACCCCTCAACACCATCAGCAAGCCTGATTAAGGCACCTTTTATGTCAACCTCAACAACAACACCCTTGACGATACTACCTTTTGGTTTCTCAGCGACAAAGCTTGAGAAGGGATCTTTTTCCAGCTGTTTAACACCAAGCGAGATGCGTTCACGTTCAGCATCGACAGCAAGTACGACGGTTTCCAGTTCCTCGCCCTTGGAAAAATTCCGGATGGCCTCTTCTGCATTATCAGACCAGGACACATCGGAGAGATGAACCAGGCCGTCAATACCACCATCCAGACCGATAAAGATGCCAAAATCAGTAATTGACTTGATGATACCGACTACCCTATCACCCTTGTTATGGGTCGCTGCAAACTGTTCCCATGGATTTGGCTGACATTGTTTCATTCCCAGGGAAATCCTGCGACGCTCTTCATCGATATCCAGGATAATAACATCGACTTCATCACCAATATTGACCAGCTTTGAAGGATGTACATTTTTATTGGTCCAATCCATTTCTGAAACATGTACCAGTCCTTCAACGCCTTCCTCCAGTTCCACAAAACAGCCATAGTCGGCAAGATTGGTCACTTTCCCCCGTAGCCGTGCCCCTTCAGGGTAACGTCGGGTCAGATCCGCCCACGGATCTTCACCCATTTGCTTGAGCCCAAGTGATACGCGGTTGCGTTCCCTATCGTATTTCAGAATCTTTACTTCAATTTCGTCACCAATATTGATTATTTCGCTTGGATTTTTGACTCGTTTCCATGCCATATCAGTAATATGCAGCAATCCATCGATACCGCCCAAATCCAGAAAGGCACCATAATCCGTCAGGTTTTTAACCACACCCTTGACAACCACCCCTTCCTTCAGGGAACCAAGCAAGACATCCCGTTCGGCACTATTTTCGTTTTCGACGACGGCCCGTCGTGATACGACGACATTGCTGCGTCGACGATCAATCTTGATAACCTTGAATTCGAGGGGTTTTCCCTCAAGATAGGAGGTATCCCTAACCGGGCGAATATCAACGAGGGATCCGGGGAGAAAGGCGCGGACACGATCTACATCAACGGTGAATCCGCCTTTAACGCGTTCTGTGATAACCCCGGTTACGGTCTCGCCAGCTTCATGTGCCCTTTCCAGGTATGTCCATGCAATGAGTCGTTTTGCCTTTTCGCGTGATAAACGGGTTTCGCCATAACCGTCTTCAATTGAATCCAGTGCCACATCAACCTCATCGCCAACGGTTACTTCCAGATTGCCCTTTTCATCATAAAACTGTTCGATCGGGATCAGTCCTTCCGATTTAAGTCCGGCATTGACAATAACGATATCCGGTGTAACGTCAACCACCGTCGCACTGATAATAGTGCCTGGTCGCATTTTGTTTTCTACTTGGCTCTGTTCAAATAATTCGGAGAAACTCTCACTCATATAACCCATTTCCTGTCCCGGGGGTAAACTGCTTACCCAGGGGGCTTAGTAACCTGTTAAAATTAATAATATCTATGCTTTATTATGCGACTGACCTGACCAACCCGAAACCCCTGGTATGTTTTCACATACCAGCTTCGCAATAAGTTCGATAACAGCCTCTATCTTGAGGCTGGTCGTATCGATAACGACAGCATCCACCGCCGGTTTCAGGGGTGAGACAGGTCGTTGGCTGTCCCTGGCATCACGCTCTGCTATCTCGACCGAAAGCTGGAGGAGGTTAGCATCAATTCCTTTTTGCTTCAACTGTTTATGACGCCTTCTGGCCCGCTCCTCGGCACTCGCCGTCAAATAAATTTTCAATACCGCATCCGGAAAAACAACCGTCCCCATATCCCGACCATCGGCGATCAGCCCTGGCGGGGCCCTGAATGCCTGCTGATGCTGTAACAGGGCCAAGCGTACCTCTGGCAAGGCAGCGATACAGGAAGCGCCCTTGCCACAGGACTCGGTGCGGAGCTCAGCCCCCACATTTTTCCCGGCAAGACATACATCAACCTCCCGCCCCGGGCCAGGACAGGTGAAAACCACATTCAGCCCATTGGCAAGTGACACCAATCCTGCTACGTCATCACGGGAAATCATGCTTTTTTCCGCCACTAGTGCCAAAATCCGATAAAGGGCGCCACTATCCAGAAAATGCCATTGCAGCCAGTCCGCCAGATAACTGCTTATCGTTCCTTTACCTGTCCCGCTCGGCCCATCTACCGTAATTACCGGAACATCAGACATCATCTATTTCCTCGATTACATCAAGGCCTGCTGCCTGCATCGTTTTCACAAACCCCGGAAATGAAGTATTCACGTTAGCACAATCAAGGATCTGAATCGGGCCTTCTGCCCGGATACCTGCGATGGCAAATGCCATGGCAATGCGATGATCAGTACAGCTGTTGACAATACCCCCACGCATAACCCCTCCTTCAATCTCGATCCCGTCTTCCATGGGTGTTGCATGTATTCCAGTAGCCTGTAGCCCGTCAGCCATTGCCTGCAAGCGATCACTCTCCTTAACCCTTAGCTCAGCAGCATTCCGCAATACCGTCAGTCCATCAGCGTAGGCAGCTGCAATGAAAATCGCGGGAAATTCATCGATGGCAGCGGGAACCAGACGCGGCGGGATCGCGATTCCATGTAAGCGGCTGGAACGAATCCGTATGTCAGCAACCGGTTCATAACCTGGTTCATATTCATTGTACAAAGTGATGTCTGCCCCCATCATCTGAAGTATTTCGATGACGGCACGTCTCGTTTGATTCACCCCGACTCGTTGCAAGGTAATATCCGAACCATCGGCGATGCATGCACCTATCATAGGAAATGCGGCCGAGGAAATATCACCCGGCACGGTGATGTCCGCTGCCGTCAGTTTGTCAGTCTTGCTGATACATACAGTCCTGCCTGTCCGATCAACAGGGCAGGAAAAGCGGGTCAGCAGCCGTTCTGTATGATCACGTGTCGGAACGGGTTCTTCTATACAAGTCCTTCCTTCTGCATAAAGTCCTGCCAGTAACAGGCTGGATTTCAACTGGGCACTGGCCACAGGCATGACATAGTGGATCCCTTTGAGGCCTTGAGAACCCTTGATATGGATTGGCAACGTGCCACCTTCAGTACATGTGAGGTCAGCATTCATTTGTCGTAATGGCGTGACGACCCTCTGCATAGGACGTCTTTGCAGCGAGGCATCCCCCGTCAGCACACTTTCAAAGCGTTGCCCTGCCAGCAGTCCTGCGAATAATCGTGCTGATGTACCTGAATTACCCAGATCAAGTGGCCTTCGGGGCGGACAAAGCCCGTTGAGTCCAACCCCCTGTACCCTGACATCCCTGCCACAGGAGAGATCGATCCGGACACCCATCTCTCGTAAGGCAAACGCCGTTGCTAAAATATCTTCACCCTGTAATAACCCCCTTATTCTGGTTTCGCCATCGGCAATCGCTCCCAGCATCAAGGCACGATGTGATATCGATTTATCCCCCGGAACTGTCATTGTGCCTTTCAGGACACCGCCAGGAACAACGGTATAATTTATCTTCCGTATGGTATCCATGGGGATCCTACCCGGATCCATGCAGGTGGGCTGAACGCTGATCGGTAAATTTATCCCGCGCCGCTTTGGCACGTGTAAAAATATCATGGAGTGTTGCGCTGTCGGATTCCCTGATCGCGGCTTTAATCAGGGCGATGTGATCATCAAATCGTTCCAGAACAGACAGTAATTGTTCACGATTGGAAAAACAAATGTCATGCCACATCTCCGGACTACTGGATGCAATGCGTGTAAAATCAGCAAAGCCGCCTGCCGCGAACCTGAAGATCTCATCCCGCTCCTGCATACCGGCAAGACAGTCCACCAGTGCATATGCCAGCATATGTGGCAGGTGACTGGTCGCCGCCAGCACTTCATCATGATGTTTGACATCAAGATGAATCACATTGGCGCCCGTAATCCGCCACATCCCGGTTATCTTTTCAAGTGCAACCGCGTTCGTTTCCGGCAGGGGTGTCAATATGACCAGATGCGACTTGAATAAATCGGCAAATGAGGCTTCCACACCACTTTCCTCGGTACCGGCGATCGGATGACCCGGTACGAAACGGGGGAGGTGACCGCCTAATGTCCGGCGTGCTGCTTCAACAACATACCCTTTTACACTGCCCACATCAGTTACGATCGCGTCATTTCTGAGCGCGCCCGCCATTGATGCCAGCAATGATTCCGTAGTACCCAGCGGCGTTGCCAGCACAACGACATCTGCCCCTTTTACTGCCTCGGTAACCTCCGTGCTGAACTCATCAATGACACCCAGCTTGACCGCCATTTCCATGGTTTCTCTGTTGCGGTTGCAGCCAATCACACTACCACAGACCTTTGCCCGGCGTAGCGCCCTGGCAAGTGACCCCCCGATAAGACCTACACCAATAACTGCAAGTCGATCAATCAGCATTCTTTCCCCTCACTGTTCACGGCTCGTAATTAACAATCCTGTTCAAGTGAACCCGACCGGAATATTGACAAGATGATATGGCCACTGGCATCTCTTGTCATTCGGACAAGACCTTTGCAAACACAGAAATCAATCTTGCATTCTCATCTTCCAGGCCAACGGTAATTCGCAAGTGATTTGGCATATCATAATTAGCAACCGGCCGGACTATAATCCCATGATGCAGAAGGCGGTTGTAAACCTCCATACCCGGTTGTTGCAGATCCACACAGATAAAATTCCCCTGGGACGGGATGTAATGTAATCCCATACTGTCGAATGCCTGTTCCATTTGCTGCATTCCATCACAATTAACCTTGATGCTTTTTTCTATATGTTCCCTGTCATCCAGGGCCGCCGCCGCCGCACGTAATGCAATACTGTTCACATTAAAAGGCTGCCTGACCCGATTCATCATATCGGCAACGTCCGGATGTGAGACGGCATAACCAATCCGTAATCCAGCCAATCCGTAGGCCTTGGAAAAAGTCCGCGTAACCACCAGGTTTGGAAAGGTATCCAGCCAGTCCATACAGCTTGCATAGTCAGGATTTGTCACATAATCGTAATAAGCCTCATCAACCACAATAATCATCTGCTCCGGGATGGATTCGAGCAGTGTACGAAGTGACTTGCTGTCAGACCAGGTTCCGGTCGGATTATTCGGATTGGCCACAAACATCAGCCGGGTTTTTTCTGTCACAGCCACGAGCATGGCATGAAGATCATGCCCCCAGTCCAGGGCAGGAACCACAATCGCCTCCGCCCCTATTGCCTGTGTTACCAGCGTATAAATGGCAAAGGCATATTTTGAAAAAACGACCTGATGTTGCGAAGTAACAAAGGTACGAGCAACCAGTTCCAGCACATCACTCGAACCGTTGCCGAGTGTTAATTGATCGGTATCGACGCCATGGTAGGCAGCCAACACCTGCTTCAGCGCATACCCATTGCCATCCGGGTAGCGGGACAGATTTGCGACTGTCGAAACTATATTTTTTGCCCTGGATCCGGGTCCCAGCGGATTTTCATTGGACGCCAGTTTGATGATATCCCGCAGTCCCAGCTCCCGCTCCAATTCGTCAGTCGGTTTCCCCGGATAATAGGGCTGCAAACCTGCGACACCGGGAGTAGCTAAACTGAAAAGGTCACAGCCCATAAGTTTCCTGGTGGTGAAAAAAACCGGCGATTACTTTTCAAGATACGACTCCTGTAATCCATATACCCTCAGCAGGGGGAAACCATCTTGTTACAGGACTGCACGGGGATATGATCCAAGCAATTTGATCATGGATGCACACTGCTCCAGTTGTTTCAGCGATCGTATTACGGATTCATCCTGTATATGCCCTTCAATATCGACAAAAAATACATAATCCCACATCCCGCGTCTGGAAGGTCTGGATTCGATCCGCGTCATGCTGACATTATTATCGGCAAAGCAGGTCAGCATCTGATGCAGGGCACCCGGTTTATTCGGTGCTGAAAACAGCAATGAGGTTTTGTCATTTCCGCTGGGCGGTATCATCTGCCGTCCAATCACCAGAAATCGTGTGGTATTGTCAGGCTCGTCCTCGATATTTGTTACAAGAATATCCAGGTGGTAATACTCTGCTGCTGCATTTCCGGCTATCGCCGCTGCGTCCTGTTTCTGACCCGCTAAACGTGCGGCCTCAGCATTACTGCTCACTGCAGTGCGCTCTGCCTGTAATAGATGTGTATCCAGCCAGCCACGACACTGTGCCAGTGACTGCTGATGGGAATAGATATACTTGATATCAGTCACCTTCTGTGACCTGCTGAGAAGATGATGATGAATGCGTAATTCCACTTCACCACAGATCAGGAGACTTGAGTTAATCAGCATGTCCAGGGTGTGATTAATGACCCCTTCGGTTGAATTTTCCACGGGGACGACACCATAATGACAGGCCCCCGATTCCACTTCGCGGAAGATCTGATCGATACTTGCAAACGCAGATGTTTTTACGGAATGACCGAAATGCTTCAGTACAGCAGTCTGGGTAAAGGTACCTTCCGGTCCCAGATAGGCAATGTCAAGAACCTGTTCCAGGGCAAGGCAGGCGGACATGATTTCACGAAACAGACGCGCCATCTCTTCTTCCGACAAGGGCCCCCGGTTTTGTTCAATAACCTTGCGTAATACCTTCGCCTCACGTTCAGGGCGATAATAACCATTGCCGTCCTCTTGCACACCCTTGACGCCGGCAATGGCCTTGGCTAATTGTGCACGCTCACTG
>MGXK01000076.1:13762-14028 GCA_001802375.1 Gammaproteobacteria bacterium RBG_16_51_14 | reverse complement strand
TGGATGCACTGGCCTGGGATAGTTGTGACATCATCATCGTCACCGGTGATGCCTATATCGATCATCCCAGCTTTGGTATGGCGGTGATGGGTCGTCTGCTGGAGGCGCAGGGATTCCGGGTGGGCATTATCTCGCAACCGGACTGGCATAGCAGCCGGGATTTCAAGCAACTGGGTGCGCCGAATCTGTATTTCGGGATCACCGCCGGCAATATGGATTCCATGATCAATCGCTATACGGCGGATTTGCGCACGCGCAGCGATGAC
>MGXK01000076.1:13451-13631 GCA_001802375.1 Gammaproteobacteria bacterium RBG_16_51_14 | reverse complement strand
CCTGCGCCGCATCGCCCAGTATGATTACTGGAGCGGCCAGGTGCGTAAATCGGTTCTTGTCGACTCCGCTGCCGATATCCTGTTGTTTGGTAATGCAGAGAGGGCCATCCTGGAACTCAGCCATGAAATGGCGAGGGGCAGGAAACCAAGCGAGCTGAAGGATATTCGCGGCACCGTCGT
>MGXK01000076.1:12921-13395 GCA_001802375.1 Gammaproteobacteria bacterium RBG_16_51_14 | reverse complement strand
GGCCGGGCAGGATCGATCAGATGCAGAACCCGTATGATTACGATCAACACCAGGGTAAAAAATGTGCCGGTAATAAAGACACCGCGGAGGCCCGGGAAGTTCGAGTCATCCCGATGCCCTTGTCGGGCAGGGCAAGGCTGGATCCCGCCAACACCTGCATCCGCCTGCCTTCGTTTGAAAAGGTACATAATGATTCCGCGCTGTATGCCCACGCCTCGCGCATCCTGCATCTGGAATCCAACCCCTACAATGCACGGGCCATGGTGCAAAGACATGGTACAAAAGAAATCTGGATCAATCTGCCGCCAATCCCTCTGACGACGGAGGAACTGGACGGGGTATTTGCCCTGCCTTACCAGCGCAAACCGCATCCGCAATACGGCGATACCCGGATACCGGCCTACGACATGATTCGTTTTTCGGTCAATATCATGCGTGGTTGTTTTGGTGGGTGTACCTTTTGTTCGATCACGG
>MGXK01000076.1:11975-12882 GCA_001802375.1 Gammaproteobacteria bacterium RBG_16_51_14 | reverse complement strand
GCGGGAAATCGAGGAGATCAGGGACAAGGTACCCGGCTTCACCGGCACCATTTCGGACCTCGGCGGGCCGACGGCAAATATGTATCACCTCAACTGCAAGGATGACCGGATACAGGCAAGCTGCCGCAGGCTGTCCTGCGTCTATCCGGTCATCTGTAAAAATCTGAAAACAGACCATGGTGAAACCACCCGTCTTTATCGAGAGGCAAGAAAAATAAAAGGCATCAAGCGCATCCTCGTGGCCTCCGGTATTCGCTACGATCTGGCGGTCCGGGACCCGGAATATGTCAGGGAACTGGTGACTCATCACGTGGGTGGTTATCTGAAAATCGCGCCGGAGCACACTGAAGAAGGGCCACTGTCGAAGATGATGAAACCCGGTATGGATAGTTATGATGAATTCAAGGCAATGTTCGACCGGTTTTCGAAAGAGGCAGGCAAGGAACAATATCTGATCCCCTATTTCATTGCCGCGCACCCCGGTTGCGAAGACAAGGACATGCTCAATCTCGCCTTGTGGCTGAAGAAGAATAACTTCCGGCTGGATCAGGTACAGACCTTTTATCCATCACCGATGACCATGGCCACGGCGATGTATTACTCAGGCAGGGATCCCTTGCATAAAGTGCGTTACAAGGGCGACAAGGTCTTCATCCCGAAGGACATGGAACAAAGACGATTACAAAAGGCCCTGCTCCGGTATCATGATCCAGAAAACCACGAACTGTTGCGCAAGGCCTTGAAGAAAATGGGGCGGGGCGATCTGATTGGTGACGGTCCGAACCAGCTCATTCCCTCCGCCAAGGCCCTGGAAAGAAAACCGGCATCCAGCCGGTTACATCAAAAAAAATCTCTGGGCCGCAAATGATTCGGATAATTTCCATGGGTGTTCAAACAGCATGTGTAC
>MGXK01000076.1:7232-11904 GCA_001802375.1 Gammaproteobacteria bacterium RBG_16_51_14 | reverse complement strand
GAGAATGCAACGAATCACTATAAGTCTTACTGTCTTTATTTACTGCCTGCAGCGGCCTTGTCTATGTGCAGGCCGGTGGGGTGGATGAAGATAATGCCGTATCAGAAGCGGGTGAAGTGATGAGACTGACACTTACCTCGTTGAATTATTACCGGTACGGGAATCATTCACGTGGTTACCGCGATAAATAAATAACGGCGTAGCCAGGGATTCAGTTCCGTTTGCGAGCGATCAGGCAAATGCCTGTTTATCCAATCAGTTGTAAATGAAGATTGCAAGGCAATCAAAGGAGAAATGAAATGCACAAGAAAATCTTCCTCATGGTTTTTCTGGCCGGTATGGTGGCCTTTACTGTCGCATCCAGGGCAGACCCGGTGACCATCAGCAGCGGTGATACGATTCAAAAGGTACTGTCTGCGCAAACCGGGAAAAAGGTGTCGGTAATCATCAAATCCGGTGAAGAGCTGACCGGTACGGTGACCACCGTCACCGATGAACTGACACACCTGGGCGAACTGGCCGGCAAGGAGTTTTATGACGCCATCGTGGTAAACAGTAACATTGCGGCCATTATCGTCCGGGTGAAGTAATCAATGGTGCCTGATTGTTTGTGAATGCATGTTTCACTCCCCTTGGACAGGTTCGGAATCCTGAATGGATCTGGTGAAGAAACGCCATTCGGTATCGAAGAGAAACACGCCCCCCGGCAAACATGGGATAAATGAGCAATTGCCTGCACAGGTGCGCAAGCAGCTCAATAAGCATTATGTCAACAAATATGGTGTAGGGAAGAAGGGATGAAACGGGTGGTTTACATTCATCCTGGTGATTTATTTATTCAGGAGAAGAAGGAGACGAAATAAGGCATCAGTTGAACGATAAACGGGATCAGGTAAGGCGTTCGCGGTGTTAATGAACCCTTCAACAAGTGGGCAATGCCTTTTGCTGTGTCCTGTCACGCTGTCGTAGTTATTGATCCATATCATGTCCGCTTCCTGCGTAACGATCTATCCTCATGGTCACGGGCAGACAATTCAATACAATCAGAAGGGGGCGGTATCATGGCCTGCTACAATCCGTCGTGTCTGGGCAATTATGATTTTGAGCGGATTGCCTTTTTCGCCAGGAAGCGCTTTATCGATGGGTGCAGTACGATGGAGTTGATGG
This sequence comes from Gammaproteobacteria bacterium RBG_16_51_14, assembly GCA_001802375.1. Taxonomy (GTDB): domain Bacteria; phylum Pseudomonadota; class Gammaproteobacteria; order Eutrophobiales; family Eutrophobiaceae; genus RBG-16-51-14. The sequence goes on along the minus strand of MGXK01000076.1, from coordinate 10,737 downwards.
AACTGGCAAAATCGGAGAGTGAAAAACAGGAGATTGCCCTGGTTTCCATGCTGGATATTGGGGATGACAGGATTCGGGACCTCAAGCTCTGTTGCAGTTATGACAGCCAGTGCAAGGCGAACGATTGCAGGGACATGCTGAAAAGACTGATTGAAAAAGAGCTTGCAGTCAAAGGACTGAGGACTGAGGACGAGTGACCAATGACAAAGGACTAAGTTCAGCAACAGCGTCGCACCCCTCCCCACTTACACTCCTGTTCCTGCCGGAAAAATTCCTTGCGCGTGAGTGGTTTCTCCCCTGGATGCTTGACGGCATGGTGTGCGATATAGCGGTCCCAGGCGTCATCGCCCGAGAGGCGGCGAATGGCCGCCCAGAACACACACAGGCTACGGCGCCACCTAATCACGGACCCAGTCCTCGGCCGTCGCTCCCGGCACGGCCTTGCCTCCGTCACCAATCAGGAGCGAGGATTCATGGTGTGTTTCGGAGACGGGCGGCACTGGCAGGCCATTGAGGTGCCGCCAGGAGACGCGCAGCATGTCCAGGATCACCGTCCACAGGACGATGATAAAGAACAGGGTGAGCCAGCCATCGAGTTGCTGATTGAAGATAAGCTGGGGCGCCACCCCGGCACGTTCCGGGGGCAGTACACCGGCGGCGAGTTTTTCCGCCAGGTCACTGGCGGCGGCAAAGAAGCCGATGCGTATGTCCGGGCTGAAGATCTTCTCCCAGGCGGCCGTGCTCGTTACCACGGCGAGCCAGGCGAGGGGCAGGCCCGTGACCCAGGCAAATTTCAGCTTGCCGCTTTTGATCAGGATCCCGGTCGCCACTGACAGGGCAATGGCCGCCAGCATCTGGTTGGCGATACCGAACAGGGGCCAGAGCAGGTTCACCCCGCCGTTCGGATCGATGACACCGATGTAGAGGAAATAGCCCCAGGCCCCCACCACCAAGGCACTCGCCAGCACTACCGAGGGATACCAGGAGGTCTCACCGAGCCTGGGCACGAAGTTGCCCATGAAGTCCTGCAACATGAAACGGCCGACGCGCGTGCCCGCGTCAAGCGTGGTCAGGATGAAGATCGCCTCAAACATGATGGCAAAGTGATACCACAGGGCGAGCAGACCCTGGCCGAAGGCACTGCCGAAGATGCTCGCCATGCCCACGGCGAGCGAGGGCGCGCCGCCGGTACGTGCGAACAGGGTCGCCTCGCCCATCTCCCGCGACAGCGTCTGCATCTGTTCCACCGTCACCGGGAAGCCCCAGGAGGAAATCATCGCCACTGCGTCCGCCGCCTCTTTGCCCACCACCCCCGCCGGGCTGTTGATGGCGAAGTACACACCGGGGTCGAGGACCGTCGCCGCCACCATTGCCATGATGGCGACAAACGATTCGAGCAGCATGCCGCCGTAGCCGATCATGGGTATGTCACGTTCGTTGGTGAGCAACTTGGGTGTGGTGCCGGAGGCGATGAGGGAATGGAAACCGGAGATGGCGCCGCAGGCGACAGTTATGAACACGAAGGGGAATACGCGGCCGCCGAAGATGGGCCCGCTGCCGTCAATGAACCGGGTCAGCGCCGGCATCTTCACTTCGGGATCCAGGATCACAATAGCGATGGCCAGCAGGATTACCGTGCCGAGCTTTATGAAGGTGGAGAGGTAATCGCGGGGCGCGAGCAGCAGCCACACCGGCAGGATGGCGGCAGTGAAGCCATAGGCGATCACCGCCCAGGCGAGCGGGAGCCCCGGCTGATCGAAGAACACACGCAGTGTTTCATTGTGGTCGATCCAGCCACCCCCGATCACGGCCGCCAGCAACAGCACGACACCCAGGATAGTGCCCTCCAGTACCCGCCCCGGGCGGAGGTTGCGCATGTAGAAACCCACCAGAATGGCGATGGGGATGGTGGCGGTGACGGTTGAGGTGGCCCAGGGACTGTGCTTCATGGCGTTTACCACTACCAGCCCGAGCACGGCGATGAGGATGATCATGATGGTGATGGTGCCGATGAGCGCCGCCGCACCGCCCAGGGGGCCCAGTTCATCGCGGGCCATCTGGCCGAGGCTGCGACCGTCGCGGCGGGTGGAGAAGAACAGCGTCACCATGTCCTGCACGCAGCCGCCCAGCACCGCGCCGATGAGGATCCAGAGGGTACCGGGGAGATAGCCGAACTGGGCGGCCAGGGTCGGGCCGATCAGGGGACCGGGGCCGGCGATGGCGGCGAAGTGGTGGCCGAATACGATCCAGCGGTTGGTGGGCACGAAGTCGCGTCCGTTGTCGAAGCGTTCGGCGGGCGTGGCGCGGGACGGATCGATCACCAGGACCCTGGTCGCAATCCAGGCCGCGTAGAAGCGGTAGGCCAGGACGTAGACGCAGATCGCGGCGGTGATGAACCAGATGGCGCTCACGCTCTCACCGCGATGAAGGGCGATCCCGCCGATGGCCGCAGCGCCCAATACGGCGATCCCGATCCACGGCACACTGCGCTGGAAACTGCGCGTCATATCTCCTCCATCATTGGCCCCTGGTTGTTTGAATGGTTTTATCGGGTGCATTGATCCACAGATGGGAGGTTGAGGCAAGGGGGGGCTTGAGGACTGAGGACTGAGGACTGAGGACTGAGGACTGAGGACTAAGGACTAAGGACTAAGGACTAAGGACTGAGGACAAAGGATTGTCCCGCCTTGTGCTACAGTAGGCCACTGGCAGCATGGGTGGAAAATTGATCTTCTCTCTTTGGGAAAACTGGCGGCGCAGGCGTGTCCTGCGCAAACACAGGATACCGGCCGATCTATGGTCTATGGCCATGAGGCAGGTCCGGGCTGTTGCCCATCTCAGCGATGCGGATCGGGGACGCCTGCGGAATCTTGCCTCTCTGTTCCTGCATGACAAGTATATTGAACCGGCACAGGGACTGGAACTTACCGACGCGATGCGGGTGCGCATCGCCAGTGAGGCATCTATCCCGATCCTGAACCTGGATCTGGAACATTATCATGCCTGGTATACGGTCATCGTCTATCCCGCCCAGTTTGTTGCGCACGATGAATTCATTGACGCGGCGGGCGTGGTGCATCGACACCGCAGCGTCCGGGCGGGCGAGGCATGGCATCGCGGTCCGGTCGTGATTTCCTGGGAGGATGTGATTGCGGAGGATGCCGGTCATAATGTCATTATTCATGAGGCCGCGCATAAACTCGATATGCTGGATGGAGTTGCCAATGGCCGCCCGCCTATTCATCGTAGCATGAACCAGGACCAGTGGACTGCCGTCCTGAGCGAGGCCTATGACAGACATGTGGCCGATATTGATGCTGGGCGATGCACCGAAATTGATGCCTATGCGGCAAAGGATCCGGCCGAGTTTTTCGCAGTCGCCAGCGAGGCCTTTTTCGAAATCCCGCATGTGTTGAAGCGGGTGTGGCCTGATGTGTACAGTCAGCTGGTGCTTTTTTACGGGCAACAAACGGCAACCTCGGACTAAGGACTGAAAACAAAGGAC
>MGXK01000076.1:4184-7164 GCA_001802375.1 Gammaproteobacteria bacterium RBG_16_51_14 | reverse complement strand
TTTTTAGGTAATACTTCATGATGAGGACTAGGGACTAGGGACTAGGGACTAGGGACTAGGGACTAAGGACAAAATTATGAATGACATGGAATGTCTTTTAAACCGCACTACCTTTCTCGTCGATGGTTTTAGCCTCTATCACTCAGCCAGGGAGGTGGCCCATGATTCAGGTGCCGTGTCCACTCGCTGGCTGGATGTTTATTCACTGTTGTTATCTTATCTTCCCGACCTCGGCCGTTATGCCCAATTGCATGAAATGTATTATTTTTCTGCCCACGCGATGCATCTGAAAGTGAAAAACCCCGGGGCCATGGCCGATTATCGTGATTATGTTACCTGCTTGCGTGCTTCGACCATCCAGGTTGAGACGGGCGGCGACCTCTCTGCCCGGCTACTGACACTTTTACAGGAGGATGAATTCGATACTGCGGTAATCGTCTCCGGGGAAACGGATATTGCCCACGCACTCAGAACGGCAAAACAGTTGTATCCGCATAAGGAGATCTGTTTTGCGTTCCCTTACGGGCAGCAAAACAGGGAACTTGAGGATCTTGCCGGAAAATCCTTTTTTATCAGGGAAAAGAGATATATAAAATACCAGTTACCCAATCCCGTGGTCATCTCTCCTGACTGCATTATTCATAAACCGGGAAACTGGTAGTCCGCGAACAGTATTCGGGAGAAGTGGCGCACAACCATGCCCCACACCCTGGCGGCTGTTCTGGATATGCCCTCGGAATATTCTGTCAGTTATACACCCCTGCCAGTGGGTGGCGGTTGCACCAGGAAGCACTCGTTATGGCAGGGCATTCATGTAAAATACCCGCAGACTCTGCAGAATGAACAGACTGGATACATTCATACCATGGGCGATCAGGATTTAATTCACCTTAGAGACAAGTTGCGTACCTTTGTGGCCGACAGGGACTGGGACCAGTTCCATGCACCGAAGAATCTTGCCATGGCCCTGGTGGTTGAAGCGAGCGAACTTCTGGAGATATATCAGTGGCTGACCGAGGCTGAAAGCAGGGAACTGGCAGGAGAAAAACGGGCAAAGGTGGCGATGGAACTCGCAGACATACTGATCTACCTGGTACGGCTTGCCGACAAGCTGGATGTTGATTTGCTGGATGCGGTGACACGGAAACTGGAAATAAATGAACAACGCTATCCTGCCGGCAAGGTCCGGGGCAGGGCCGTTAAATACAATGAGATTTGATGTTTGTTTCCTGCGCAATGGAACATATCCTGAAAAAATGAAAAGAGGGAAAAAAGACCGGGGACGTAATAAAATAGAGGTATCCTGAATATCCAGAATAAACTTGTTCAGACCACCAAATAAAAGTGATTAAAAGTGAAAAATACAATTCCGGAAAGTGACTATTACCATCAATACAAACTGGCAAGGGATCCCTTCCCCCTCAACACCATTGATAATGTTTTATTTCTGACCCATGAACACAATCAGGTTCTGGATCTGCTCAAGCAACAGATTACGAACAGCCAGAAACTGATCACGGTAATCGCCCCCACCGGAGGTGGTAAAACATTTTTATCCAATCACGTAGATGTTATCAGGGAACCGGACTGGAAGGTAAATCTGGTCCGGGCGCATGCCGGCATGGGGATAGATGAGCTGGCAGGGGCATTTGTGCAACAGATATTCAGGGAGGAGTCGGGTGAGTCAGCGAAGGCGGTCAGCAAGTTACATAAATACCTGGAATGGTCTGCTCGTAAAAAAACAATATCTGTACTCATCATTGATGATGCAGACAAGTTACCCGTGGAAACACTGGAATTTGTTTTACAGCTTGCAGAACTCAGATATGGCGAATCACTCTTCCGCATTGTTTTATTGGCCACTGAAAACATAAATAGCCTCCTTGATGACCTGAAACTGAAAGACCTGGCTGCGGATCTTGTCCATAAGATAAGTATCCCGGCCCTGTCAAAAGAACAGACCAGGGCATACATTGAAAAACGCCTTTCCTTATGCGGGGCAGAGGACAAGGCTGTCTTCACGGAACAGGAAATCTCTCATATTTTCGAAAATTCGGGGGGCTTGCCAAAAGATATCAACCTGCACGCAAGGAAGATCATGCGTGATTCCGCCAAATCAAAAACATCAGGGAAAAAATCCGGCCTTGCGAGTGTCGTTTTCGGGATCATTGCCATTTTGACTGTAGCCACCTTTTATCTGATGTTTAACCAACAGCAAACAGCAGACATTGCGGTAACGACAGCGATACCTTCCGAACAGGCAACCACACCGGCGCAACCCGGGCCGGTAACTGCTGAGGTGCAAACCATAGTGGAAGAGCCGCCATCTGCACCGGCGTTATCAGTGGCCCCGGAACAGCCACCAGACCGTATGGAGCAGGAAACTGAAAGTGAAGCAGACAGGGATGATCAGACTGGCGGTGATGAACAGCCTTCACTTGAGTTACCAGCTACAGCCAGTGAAGAAGCCATCACTGAAATCGAATCGGTTATCCGTCCGATTGAAAGCGAGACAGAAACAGGGGTGACAGGGCGCATTGAAGGGGCACAGGCCCCCATCGATGTGGCAGTGGATGAAGTTGAGCCGGATGGAGATGTTACAATTTCCGGGGTGATTGTGAGCGAGGTAGAACCGGAGGTGCCCGAGGTTGTTGATGAGGTGCCGGTGCCAGTGCCGGTCGAGGTACCGGCTGCAGAAGAGAGGGCAACAGAACCGCCGCTAACCGAACAGCAGGCAATGGAAACCGGATGTCATGAAGAAAATATTTATCATCTGGGACAGATCCCCGATTTCATAGCCTGTGTTAAGGGGTCAGACTGGTTCCGGCAACAGCCACCCATGTCCTATACACTTCAGTTGATATCATCACAGGATGTCGACAGTGTCGGGAAATTACTCCATGGGACCGCCCTGGACAAGGATCAATTATCCGGTTACACAAATTACACGTCATCGGGCAATCCGCGTTATCTGCTGTTT
>MGXK01000076.1:0-4139 GCA_001802375.1 Gammaproteobacteria bacterium RBG_16_51_14 | reverse complement strand
CCGAAATAATGGCGGTAAAACCCTGGCCCCGGAAAATAAGCGATATTGTCAAGGCACTCGACGCACTGGAAACTGGCGGGTACTGATAAACGGGGGGCGGACACAGTTGATTGCAACGGATGTTTCTGCAGGGAGATATTTCAGGTCATCACCATGAAGATGGCCGGGATAATCAGTGTTCTCGCGACTCTGTTCAGTCATTCAGCCGTGGCTGGTGTTGAAGAATTGTTGTTGAAAGTGGCCGAGGCCTATGGAGGCCAGACGCGGATCACGGAAGTGGGCGCCTGGCTGCAATCCGGCGTCACGATTTCAACCATGCAGGGGAAAGAAGGCAGGATTCTGCGTTCCTATCGTCATCCCGATCACCTGCGTATCGAAATAGAATATGACAATCATGAAACCGAATTGCGTGTGATAGCCGGTGCCAATGCCTGGAAACAGAATCAGCCGGCGGACAAAATATTTTATTCGGCGATGTTATTACAGGCTGCACGTCTTGGCCTGCCTGCTGTTTTGTTTGAACATAAAAAACAGGTTCGCGATGCCGGGATAATGACAGGCAAACAGGGGCAAGAACTGCATGCCCTTGTACTGGATTTTCACGGGAAATATCAGCTTCTGGCCGGTATTGATCCGGACAGCGGGCGAATAATGGAATCCCGTGGCATTATTGCAATGGAAGGCGCCAGAATGGAATTCGGTACTACCTATGATGATTTCCGGTTCCAGGACGGCCGTCTGTTTGCATTTGCAGAAGAGCACTATGCCATGGGGCAGAAAACCGGTTATACCCGTATACAGAGTATGCAGATTCTGCCTGATTTACCTGACAGATTATTCACTCCATCCGATCCCGGAAATACGGGACCTGACACCAGGGGTCTGCAGAAAACAGGGTTCAGGATCAATTGATGCGCCCCGCCAGTCCTGATTTCCGGGCACAATCCCTGCAATAGACAGATACTGCATGTTGTTGTCTCCCCTGACAAGACTGGGTATTCCATTGGTATTATTGATTGCAGCTGTTGCGCTTCTTGATAGAGTGTCTGCGATCGAACCCGTTTACGGGCGATTGCTGTTGTGGTTACCGTATCTGACCTTCGGCATAGCCATTGCCTTAAGCATTTTTTTCAATCGCGCACGTCTGTTCACCGCTGCCCTGGCCGTGCTGGTCAGCTATGGTCTGATCCATACGCAATTACAAACCTCGCTGGCTGAACCTGGTACCCTGTGTATCTACACCATACTCAGCATCGTCTTGCCGCTGACGCTGTTGCTGCTTTGTGTACTGCCGGGTCCGGGCCTGCGGAACCGCTTTGGCGTTCTGATGGCCTCTATTATTCTGGCAGAGTTGCTGATCGCAGTGTTTGTGCTTGAATATGTTCCTGCAACGACCGCCACCCCGCTTATCAACATGTGGTTTCCCATCAAACCCTATGCCGGGTATATATTGTCTGTCTTTGCCAGCATCTGTTATGTATTGAGCGCCCTGGTCGGACTGGTAATGTTGTGCAGGCAGGATAGCGAAACCGTGGCAGCACTGCTGGCGGTAATGCTGTTCAGCTTTGTGACGTTTGCCCGGTTTGATCAACCAAGGATCTCGTCTATTATGTTTGCGGCAGCCGGCATCAGTCTGATCATCAGCCTGGTGCGCCGTTCCTACGACATGGCTTACCGGGATGATCTGACCGGTCTGCTGGGTCGCCGCGCGCTGAATGAGCGTCTGAAGGGACTGGGACGGGGTTATGTGATCGCAATGCTGGATATTGATCATTTCAAGAAGCTGAACGATACCTACGGCCATGATGTCGGTGATGAAGTATTGAAAATGGTTGCCAGGCAGATTGCGGCGGTCAGGGGAGGCGGTACGGCCTACCGCTATGGTGGTGAAGAGTTTTGTGTGGTGTTTACCGGCAAGGATCTCCTGCAGTGCAAACCTTTTCTGGAAGAGATCAGGAAAGGCGTAAGCAGCTATCAGATGACCCTGCGTAACAGCAGGCACCGGCCGGAATCGGAAGAAACCGGCATGCAACGCCGTGGCCGGCGTACCAGAAGCAGGGACAGCGAAACAGTTTCAGTCACTATCAGTATCGGCGTGTCCGGGTATAACGAACAACTGGGCAAGCCACAGAACGTACTCAAGGAGGCAGATGCGGCCCTGTACAAGGCCAAGACAAATGGTCGCAACTGCCTGGCCTATAAAAAAAGCTAGGGAAGCTCTGATTAAGTCTCATAGCATTTCATATCGTCGTTCCGGCGAAAGCCGGAATCCAGTAAAAACAATTGTTTACTGGATGCCGTTTTTCAACGGCATGACGGCAAGGGTACTTGTTCAGAGATTCCCTAGATGTATTGCCAGATACCGAATGGTGTAAACTATGCATGCCGGGGATGCAATTCAGCGCCTCGTTTTCAAGACCATCAATCTGTCTACGGGCCTTTTATCCCCGTAAATACATTATCAATCAGGACTCAGGATTATTTATTATGTTGAAACATTTGCTCATCATCATTGCAATTATTTTCTGTGATTTACTGTTGACCGGATGTGCAGGGACGGCAGGCAAAATGGAAAAACCGGATCTGGAACAGCGTCTGACCGATCTGGGTTACAGTGACAGGCAACCAATTAACAGCATATCCGAGTATCAGCTGGATGGATGGCAATATGTCGATGAACAGCACTTGATCATCAATTCCGGTCCGGGTGTCCATTACCTGGTGGAATTACATGATATCTGTTACGACATGCGTTACGCGGACAATATTCGCTTCAACACTTCCATAAACCGGCTCATGACAGGAGATCAAGTCATTGCCAGCCATTACCCTGATATCAAACAGACGTGCTCTATCAGAAGACTTTATCAATTGAAGAAAACAGACGAAGATTATATTGAGAACCAATAGGGTCAAGGGAAAGGGAACAGATTTATTATTGAGATAGTAATGACAAGTAAAAATATATCTGTCCCTGGAGACTTGTCTCTGGAGACTGTATAAAATTGGTACAGGCCTGGATTAAATTGATGGAAATCAGGCTGAAACAGGTGTTAAATACCAGGCACCATAATTTCGTTAAATCCAAACAAACACATAAAGGATAGATATAATGAAAGTATTAAATATGAATAAATTCTCATCTTTTCTGGCATTACTTGTTCTGGTATCTGCCCCTGTCACAATGTTACAAGCTGAAGAAGGTGCTAAAGGCGAAGTCGGTATGGTTAAGTGTGATTATATTCCAGGGTCGAAGGTAAATTTACTCATCCATTCCGCCGCATCGTTTAATTGCGTATTTGAACATGGTGGCGTGAAAGACCTTTACGATGGAGAGGCGGGTATTGGTCTTGGTCTGGATCTTCAATGGACAGAACAATCCTCTATGACGTATTCGGTGATGGCTTCAACAGGAAAAGATGTTGATTGGTCAACTGCGCTTAATGGAACCTATACCGGGGGTAAGGCATCTGCTGCATTTGGAGTGGGTGTCGGCGCCGCGTCCCTGATTGGCGGTTCTAATGATGGTTTTGCGCTGGTGCCCCTTGCAATCGAGAGCGGAACTGGTGTTGGTGCTACTGCCGGCATTGGTTATTTATCTCTAAAGGCCAAGTAATATTAATCATTTCAGGAAAAAGCCAAATCAAAGGGGCAGAGAACTTGCCCCCTTGATTGTCAGTTGTCCGTAGTCAGTTGTTGGTTGTTTACCACTCGCCATCAACTACCCGCAACGAACAAACCTGATTATCATTCCCAGAATTTCCACCATTTCTTTCTGTTTTCTTCCCTGACTTGCTGCCCTTGTTCCGAGCCCTTGTCGAGTTCTTTCTGTACCTGCTCCTTTTTTAGGACACTTTGTTTTTCCAATCCCTTGTTTAATTCATCCTTGCCGGGTCTTTTCCCGGATTCTTCCCCGATTTCGCGTCCCTGTACCTGGTCTGCTTTTTGCGCATCCTGCTCTTGCATCCCCTGGTTTCTTTCCTCTTTGCCACCCTTGTGTCCTGCTGTATCATCAATACTATCTTCCGTATCGTCTTCCTCCTCTTCATCTGCCTCGTCCCCAATATCCTTATTCTCATGTTCTTTCCTGCTGTGCTTTTCCTCCCTGAATTTTTCTTCATCGGCCTTTAGTCTTTCTT
>MGXK01000075.1:1315-22164 GCA_001802375.1 Gammaproteobacteria bacterium RBG_16_51_14 | reverse complement strand
TCCCTATTCATTGAATTCGCCAAGAAGGCGCTGTACCGGCGCCGGTATCCCCAGCGCTTTCCTGGCACCGACCCGATACCAGCAACAGGGTACGGATTGCCTTGGCTGGTTATCATAACCCTGAATCCGGACATGTACCGGGGAAATATCCATATGGAAATGGGAGAACGTATGCCTGACAGAGGGCTTCCGCCGGAAGTAACCCACCCGGTAACCCAGGTGTTTCCGGACCCAACGCCGGACATCCGTGTGCGGAGTACATTCCGGAAAACACCACAGACCGCCCCAGATCCCGCCGGGTGGGCGTTGTTCAAGCAGGATTTCACCCTGTTCATTCTCCAGCATCACAAAAACGGTATCCCGTACCGGTACTGTTTTTTTCGGTTTCTTCGCGGGAAAGTCCTGCTGCCTGCCCTGCCGCCTGGCAAGGCAGCCGACCTCGATGGGGCATTCCCTGCAATCCGGATTATTCCGCGTACAGACAGTCGCCCCCAGGTCCATGATCGCCTGCGTATAACGGGCAGTCTGGCTGGCGGGTGTATATTTCTCAGCCAGCTCCCACAACTGCCCTTCCGTCTGTTTCCGGCCGGGCCAGCCGGTGATGGCATGATAGCGTGCCAGCACCCGTTTGACGTTCCCGTCCAGGATGGGATGGCGTTGTCCAAATGCCAGCGACAGGATCGCACCGGCAGTGGAACGGCCAATGCCGGGCAAGGACTTCAGGGTTTCCATCTCATCCGGAAAGATACCCTGATAATCGTTGCATATCATGTTGGCGGTCTGATGCAGATTTCTTGCCCGTGCGTAATAACCGAGTCCGGACCAGTGATGCAGCACATCATCCATGCCCGATCGAGCCAGCGTTACTATATCCGGGAATCGTGCCATGAATCGTTTATAGTAAGGGATGACCGTCCTGACCCGGGTCTGTTGCAACATGATTTCCGAGACCCATATCCAGTAGGGGGCATGGGCCTGCTGCCACGGCAGATCCCTGCGGCCATGCCCTGCATGCCATTGCAACAGACGCAATGACCATTTTGAATGATCAGTCCTGCTGCGCAAACGCTTCCACCCTTTCGAAGGTTTCCCTCACTTCATCGAGGATCCGTCCTTTAAGCACCCACGGACCGATAAATGGGGGTATCCAGAATGCGGGCTGCAACTCGGTAAAAAAGTGAATTTCGGTCCGGTTGCTGTCGATTTTATAAAAACGCATGCGTGATTCGCCATAACTGAAATCACTCACCACCGGATCAATTCGTGCTGTTATTTCCGTCCCTTCTGCTGTCTCGACAAAATAGACAAATACCGCATTAAAACAGAACACCAGCACACAGCTTTCCGTAACCAGTCTGGTCTTGCTATGGGTGGCATCGCTGCGTTCAAGCAGCGCACTCTCAATGAACGAATCATTCAACTGATGATAATTTGAATAGTCGGCGAGGATTTTATAAACCCTGTCCACTGGCGCCTGCATGGTAATATCCAGGTCGATGAGATAGCGGTTGTTTTCAGCATCCACCCTGGTGTGTTGCATGTCGATGGCCTGCACACTGGCATACCACAGACCGAGCATCAACAGGACCAGGTATTTCAAGAACCTAACTCAAAATTGCTGCGCTTGCCAATACTGCGTTAAAAAAAGGGCTCAAAATGCTCATTTACTCCCGTGTAAACTGCGCTTTCTCGCCCATTTTTACCTGGTCTCGCCGGTGCTCGCTAATTTTGAGACAGGTTCAAATCACAAGCCGGGTAGCTTGTCCAGGATATTGCCCAGTTCCTCGCCGACCTTGTCCTCGATTGTTTCAGCAGGTGGTGGTGGCGGTGCCGCCGGTTTCTTCTTTTTCTTTTTCGCCGGTGCCTTCTGTGTGGCCGGTGGCTGTTCTATGGCTGGTTGCTGTACCGTTGCTGGCGGTTGTACATCGGTCGTTGGTGCAGCAACTGGTTGTGCAGGTTGCTGTTTTTCGACCCCGAGTTTCTTGTTGAGGATATCTTTCAGTTTTTCACCAACCATTTTTTCCCCGGCCGCCGCCAGGAGCCCGCCATAATCCGGCTGGCAATTATCCGGGTCCACTGCGCCACGACATTTGATCGGAATCTCATAACCACCGAGATTGTAGCGTTGATCGCCCTGGGTTGTGCTGGCCTCATCCACCGCCACCTGCATATCATACTTCCAGGTCATGTCATTCAGATTGATCAGCATGCCCTTGCCGGGGACCTTGAAGCCGGGCGCGGTCAGTATCAGATCCTGGTTATTGACCACACCGCCTGTGATCGTGAGCGTGCCTGTAAGCTGATCAAACGGGGTCTCTCCGCCCTTTTCAATCTTTCCGATCTGCTTGTTCTCGATCATTATTTCGGCCTGCTCAAGCATCCTGCGCACATCAACCCCGCGCAGGATACCTTTACTGAAACGTATCTCCCCCTGCCCGTTAAGGGTCTTTTTCAGGTTACCCACATTATTACCGGCAGCGATCAGGGCCACACTGAAATCACCCGTCCCGACCAGATCCGCCTTGCCGGTCACATCCTTGAGCAGGGGTTCGGCCTGGATGCCCTTCAACGCCGTGTTGATCGTCAGTCTGGGTAACTTGCCGGTGGCGTCAAGATGAATATCACCCTCATATTTACCTTCATAGAGGTTTGCTGCGATGGGGGCCAGTTTGATATTGCCGTCCTTCGCATCGATGCTGAATCGCACATCCCTGAGCCGGGCATTGGAGATGATCAATTCCCCGATCAATAAATCACCCTTGGCCTTGAGGGCCCTGAGCGTCTCCAGCGGCAATTCGGTCGCGGCCCCGGCAACCACTGTTTCCGGTGTCGCCGGTCTGACCTTCTTGCCTTCCTGTCCGGGGGGCAGATATCGATCTGCATTCAGCTTGTCAATACCAATGCCAAATCGAATATCAGGATTGGCAAAATCCAACACCGACAAATCACCCTGGAGTTGTGTGTCATCCAGCACAAGAACCAGTTTTTTCAGGTCAATACCGGTCTTCGTGCCGGTAAATGCCGTTTGCAGCGCTACCTTGCCGAGGGCCTTGGCATCTGCGGTAAGCGGGGGCTTCTGATTCAGCTGTTTCAGCAACTGGCGCAAATCGAATGGCGCTACCACCAGATTCCCGTCATAAGCCGGTGCATCGATGATCTGCTGCGCATTCAGGTTGCCCTTGACATCGAGTCCCAGCCCGCTCAGGGAGAGTGAATCCAGTACCAGCGTCTGTTTTTTCAGATTGACCTGGGTTGCTGCATTCAGTGCGACCGCGACGGGTGAATTCGGGATCTGTTTACCTGACAAGGTCGCCTTGATTGACAGCGGTTGTAAATGAAGATCCTGGTTGTTGCCGCTGATACCGGCTTCGATTACAACGGATTTCAGCACCTCAGCCAGTTCGGCTTGTTCAACTGCCGTCAGTACCCCGGACAGATCCGTTCCCGTTATCTGTAACTGACCCGCCATCTTGCCCCGGTCACTTTCAATATTCTCCCCTTCCAGTTTACCGGCAACCGTTATCCCCATCGCCCGGGCGGTCAAATCAGGCACATTAATCCGGCCACTTTTCATATCCACGTCAAATTTCGTTTCCACAGTAAATTCCTTGTTACCGACATTGGCCAATTGCTGGCCCAGCTTTCCGAGCACCGGGTTCTCACCCTCCCCAAAATACCCGGCCATCTGTAACAATAACGGCAGATCCGGGCCTGTGGCCTTGAGTTTCCCCTGCATTGCCGGAGTTTCTGACTGGACCTGCCGGCCATTGAGGTTACCTGTCATTGTTATACCCAATGCCTGCATCGACAGGTCGGGAACATCCACATTGCCTGTCTTGAGATCGACGTCGAATTCAGTTGCCACGGTAAAGGACTTGTCTTTCGTACCGGCCAGATACTTTCCCAGAGATTTGAGCCGTGAATCTTTCTCCGGCTCAAACTGCCCGGCGATCTGGATCAGGGTGGGCAGATCCGGTCCGCTCGCGGTGAGTTTGCCCTTGACCGCCGGGGTCTCCGATTGAACATCCCTGGTATGCAGATTGCCCTTGATCGATGCATCAAACAGACTGACCGACATCTCGGCAACATCGACCTTGCCTGTCTTCAGATCGGCGTCGAATTCAGTCGCCACGGCAAAGGCCTTGTTTTTCATACCGGCCAGATGCTTCCCCAGTGTTTTGAGCCTGGAATCTTTTCCCGGCTCAAAGTGCCCGGCGATCTGGATCAGGGTGGGCAGATCCGGCCCGCTCGCGGTGAGTTTGCCCTTGACCGCCGGGGTCTCCGATTGCACATCCCTGGCATGCAGATTGCCCTTGATCGCCGTATCCAACAGGTTCACCGTCAAATCAGCCACATCGACATTGCCTGTCTTCAGATCGGCGTCGAAGTCAGTTGTCACAGCAAAGGCCTTGTTTTTCATACCGGCCAACTGTTTGCCAAGGGATTTGAAACGGGAGTCTTCCCCTTCCTCAAACTGGCCGGCGATCTGGATCAAGGCAGGCAGGTCCGGTCCGCCCGCGGTGAGTTTGCCCTTCAGGGCCGGCGTAGCCGACTCGATATTCCTGGCGTAGACATCACCCTTTACCGCCGCACCAAGCAGGTTGATGATCAAACCGGTAAGGTCGACATCGCCCCTCGACATGTCAGCATCCAGGCCCATGCTGAGATCAAATGACCGATCCGGCAGCCGGGCCACCTGTGTCGCCAGGGGCTCCACCTCAAATGCCTTGAACAACAGCGCCAGGTCCTTGCCCTTGATATTCAGGGTACCTTTCAGTGCAGGTTTGCCAGATTGCAGCTGGCCGATCGCCAGATCACCTTCGGCATGGGTATCCAGGGCATCTAACTGGATGCCGGAGATCGTCGCCGTATCGTCATCCAGATTGACATCCAGCGCCGACGCCAGCCTGAGCTCCGTCTGCCCACCGGGGATATTTTGCCCCTTCAGGACGGCAGACAGTTGCAATGGTTGCAGGGTATAGTGCTGATCATCCAGGTCGTAGGCGATGGTGCCGGCCAGCGCGACATTGGTGGAAATCTTTGGCCTGGTTACATCGGCGTTGAGTGATACCTTCAAATCGATGGGCTTGCCGAGGACCAGCGAACCTGTCGTAGCATTGAGAGCGGAGACCCTCCAGCTAACATCGGCGCTCCGATCATCCCATGTCAGGCTGGCATCCCGGATATCCACCCCCCCCAGTATCAATGCCGCCAGTGGCAGTGGTTCATCCGACGCGGTTTCCGCTTTCAGATCATTCCAGTTCGTCTTGCCTTCCTTGTTTCTGGCCAGATTGAGCCTTGCACCGTGGATTTGAATGGTATCCATTTCAATCTGCTTACGGAACAACGGTAATAATTTTGCACGTATTTTCAGGGCATCGGTTTGCAGAAAGGGTTGCTCACCGAAGCCGGCGGCATTGCCCAGTGTCAGGCCGCCGACCTCAACACCCAGCCAGGGATAATATTCCAGCCTGATATCACCACTGAGGGAAAAGTCCCTGCCGGTTTTTTCCCTGACCTTGGCGGTAATAAACTCCCTGTAATCATCGGGCTCAAGATTGGCGATGGTAACGGCTGCCCCCATGATCAGGATTACGCACAGTCCGGCAACCCAGAGCAGTAATTGAAATAGCTTTTTCATCATTCACACCTGTTCATTTTGACCGCAGATAGTTACGGCCTCGTTTGATTGCCTCCCTGACCTGTGCCGGTGCGGTACCGCCGATATGACAACGTGCCGCCACCGAACCATCCAGTCCCAGACAGGAATAAACATCTTCTTCAATCCCGGGGCTGAATTGACGTAACTCCTGCAGTGTAAGCTCGGTCAGCAACTTATGCTGTGTAATGGCAAACTGTACCGTCTTGCCGACGCTGGCATGTGCATCCCGGAATGTCACGCCTTTGCGCACCAGATAATCAGCCAGATCGGTCGCCGTAGTATAACCAGCCGCGGCGGCTTCACGCATGCGTTCAGCCTGCACTGTCATGGAAGCAATAATCCCGTGATACGCGATGAGACAGGCCTTGACTGTGTCGATGGCATCAAACAGGGCCTCCTTGTCTTCCTGGTTATCCCGGTTGTAGGCCAGCGGTTGGCCCTTCATCAGGGTCAACAGCGCCATGAGATCACCATAAACCCGGCCAGTTTTACCCCGGACCAGCTCAGGGACATCCGGATTTTTCTTTTGTGGCATGATGGATGAGCCGGTACACCAGGCATCGTCCAGTTCGATAAAACCAAACTGCTGGGACATCCACAGCACCAGTTCTTCGGAGAACCGCGACAGGTGCATCATGATCAGCGCGGTACAGGCACAGAACTCGATGGCAAAATCCCGATCACTGACGGCATCCAGTGAATTTTCAATCACCCCGTCAAAACCGAGCAATCCTGCAACATACTGCCGGTCTATCGGGTAGCTGGTACCGGCGAGGGCAGCCGCGCCCAGGGGTGATTGGTTCAGCCGCAGCCGGCAATCATGCAACCGGGAACGGTCCCGTACCAGCATGGCAAACCAGGCCAGCATATGATGACCAAAGGTGACGGGCTGGGCCGCCTGCATATGGGTAAAGCCCGGCATGACCGTAGCCGCCTCCCGGTCCGCCACATCCAGTAACGCCGACATGAGATCGTGCAGATGCGCCCGGATGGTATCGATTTCATCACGCAGATAGAGGCGGATATCCGTTGCGACCTGATCGTTCCGTGAACGTCCGGTGTGCAACTTCTTGCCGACCTCGCCAATGCGATTCACCAGTTCGGCCTCAATGTTCATATGCACATCTTCGTGGACGGCAGACCACTGGAATTGTCCACTATCCATATCCGCCTCGATCGATGCCAGTCCATCCGTAATCTGCCGGCTTTCAGCGTCTGTTAGCACACCCGCCTTTACCAGCATCTGCACGTGAGCCGTCGACCCCAGGATGTCATAATGATAGAGACGCTGATCGTAGCTGACCGACTGGGTAAACTGTTCTACAAAACCGGCGGTTGGTGCCGTAAACCGGCCGCCCCAGGATTTGATGATTTTGTTATTCGAACTCATTTCTCACTTGTGTCACTATATTCCCAACTGGTGTAGCAACATTATAACGTAAGGCAAGAACAAACCGTTCCATTTTCATTACGGCATGAACCCGGACCAACAGCCAACAGGCACCTTTCTCCCCGATTTCTGCCGGGTCCGGATCCTGTTTGTCGTCATCATGATAGCGGAGCTGCTGGCGATTGTGTTAACGCTGGCACAACCCGTTATGCCGGGCAATTATTTTTTTGACCTGGCGATGATCTCATTGTTCACCCAGTGGATTGCCTTGTCCTGTATCGGCCTGCTCTGCCTCAGTCGGCGCTGGCTGAACCGGTTACGGGATGTCTGGGCGGTGATCCTGAGCTATCTGCTGATCCTTGCTGTCGCGACGGTGATCACGGAACTTGCCTGGTGGTCACTTTATATCCTGCCGGATCGGGGGGATTTTCTTGCATCGGCACACGTCTTTTTTTTCCTCCGTTGTGTCGGCATCAGCGCCATTGCCGGCGCCCTCGCCCTGCGTTATTTTTATATCCAGCATCAGTGGCGCCGGGATATTGAGTCGGCAGCACGATTACAGTTTCAGGCCCTGCAGACCCGTATTCGACCCCACTTCCTGTTCAATTGCATGAATACCATTGCCGGTCTGACGCGTAAACAACCCGCACTGGCTGAAGAGGCCATTGAAGATCTGGCTGATCTGTTTCGTGTCAGCCTCATGGATGCACGCAGTCTGACAACGCTTGCTGACGAATTGACGCTGTGCCGCCGCTATTTAAACATCGAATCTCACCGCCTCGGCAAACGCCTGCAGACGGTCTGGGACATCGACGCACTGCCGGGGGATGCCCTGATCCCGGCCCTGACCCTGCAACCCATCCTGGAGAACGCCATCTACCATGGGATTGAACCCTTGCCTGACGGCGGGACGATTACCATCACGGGGACAAGGCAACAGTCAAAGCTTGTTATTACCATCCATAATCCGTTTCCGGATGACGACAGTGTCACACATCATGAAGGAAACCAGCTTGCCCAGGAGAACGTCCGGCAACGCATCGAGGCCGTATTCATGGGCGCCGGCGATCTGAAAATCAGCAGGGACAATCGCCATTACGTCGTCCAGATAACGATCCCTTATCAGACCCATGAAAATCCTGATCGTTGACGACGAGGCCCTGGCCCGGGAGCGTTTGGGGGGGTTACTCACAGAGCTGGATCCGGCGATTGCATTGACCCAGGCAGAAAACGGATTGCAGGCACTCGAATCAATTAAAAAAGAACCACCGGACATCGTATTACTCGACATCCGCATGCCTGTGATGGGCGGGTTGGAAGCGGCCCACCATCTGGCCGGTCTTGCGGCGCCACCGGCCATTATTTTCACCACCGCCTATCAGGAACATGCGCTGGATGCCTTCGAGGCAAACGCGGTCGACTACCTGTTAAAACCGATACGAAAACAACGCCTGCAAACTGCCTTGCAGCGTGCCAGTGTTTACAATCGCAGCCGACTGTCTGTATTACGTGGCGCTGCCGCCGCCGAACGCACCCATCTCAGTGCCATCGTACACGGCAATATCCAGCTTGTGCCGGTCGGGGAAATCCGTTGCCTGAAGGCCGAACAAAAATATGTCATCGCCGTCTGGCCCGGGGGCGAACTTCTGATTGATGAATCCCTGAAATCGCTGGAGAACGAATTCCCTGCCCGGTTTCTGCGCATCCACCGCAATGCACTGGTTGCCCGGCAACATATCGAGGTACTGGGGAAAGACAGGGACGGAGGCTATTACCTACGCATGCATGACATGCGAACCACACTGACGGTCAGCCGTCGTCATCTAGGTAGTGTCAGAAAGGCGATTAAACAGCTGGCCGGTTGATACCATTTCACGGGCAGCGGCCAGCAATGCAAGCCGGGCGATGACGCCATAGATATAGAACCGGTTCGGGTGAGCCGCCGGTGGCAGTTCTTTCTCCGGTGAGATGCAACAATCTGCAAATGCCAGGCGCTCGAAGTGCATACCGGGTGCATTCAGATTTTCATTGGTCGCCCGTTTGGCATGCACCCGGTAAAAACCACCAACGACATGGTGATCGATCATGTAGATGACCGGCTCCGCCACCATGTCCTGTTCACCCCAGGTTTCATGGGTATACACGCCCTCCTGGATAATCACCTTCGTGACCTTTTTACCCTCCTTGGTGGTGGCCATCCGGGTCCGCTGCTTACGGTTCAGTTCTGTTACCTCATCCGGACTGTGTACCGTCATGACACTCATTCCGTAGGTACCGGCGTCCGCCTTGACCATTACGAAGGGTTTGCTTGTAACTTGATATTCATCATATTTTTTCTGAATCGCCTTCAGCAAGGCCTCGATATTGATCGACAGACATTCACTGCCTTCCCGCTTGAGGAAATCAACCTCGCCACAATTGCGAAACATGGGATCAATCAACCAGGGATCCATGCCGATAAGCTGGGCGAATTCCTGTGCCACCTGCTGGTACTGTGTAAAATGGACCGACTTCAGGCGACTTGACCAGCCCATTCCAAGCCCCGGGATGACGGGTTGTGCCAGATTTTCCAGGATAACAGGGCGACCGGCAGACAGGTCATTGTTAAGAACGATCAGATCAGGGACAAAGTCTGCCACCCGGACACGATCCCCTTCCCGCAGCAACGGTTCAAGACAGATCGGGCGTCCCGAATCGAGTTCAATCACCAGTGGTTCATGCAGATCAGGCAACAGTGAACCCAAACGGGTTTCGAAGCCCGCCTTTTCCATGATCTGTCGCAGGGTTGCCAGGCTTTCCAGATAAAACCGGTTCCTGGTGTGATTCTCGGGGATGATCAGGATCCGGTCTGCATTCCCCTGTGCACGCTCGACAGCGAGTTGCACCGCTTGTATGCACAGGGATTCGAATGTCGGGTTAAGGTTATTGAAACCGGCCGGAAACAGATTGGTATCCACCGGCGCTATCTTGAAACCGGCATTGCGGATATCAACGGACGCATAAAATGGCGCCTGAGTCAGGCGCCACTGGTTGCGAAACCACGACTCAATGACGGACTGATTGTCCAGCAGGTAACTTTCCACCTGATGCAGGGGGCCGGTAAATACGGTTGTCGCGTGTGGAACTGAAGGTTCTGCTGACGTTGCCATTATCTTATTGCGTTAACAAACTGTGACTATTGTACATCTTATTCCCGGAAATTCGTGGTATCAGGCAAGGTCTCCCCAAAGTACCTGGCAGGCACTGACCCCGGCGAGGGCCGCTGTCTCTGTCCGTAAGGTCCGTGGACCCAGTGTCACCGGGACATAATCATGGCGCAGGGCCAGGGCGATTTCTGCCTCGCTGAAGCCCCCCTCCGGCCCAGCCAGTAAAGACATCGGGCCTTGCGGCCGGGGCACATCAGACAGTCTCTTTCCCTGCCCCGGATGCAGGAGCAGCCTGGTATTATTCTTATCCATCGGTATCCAGTCAGCGATACCGAGTGGTGGAGCAAGGACTGCCAGACGGTTCCTGCCACATTGCTCACAGGCGTTGATGATCAAACCATGCCAGTGATCGAGTTTTCCGGCCAGACGCTGCCCGCTCAGGCGGACATTACCGTATTCCGTAAACACAGGCACTATGCGCCTGACCCCCAGTTCCACCGCCTTCTGCAGGGTATAATCCATATGCTGGCCACGGGCAATCCCCTGGACAAGGGTAATATCCAGTGCCGATTCGCGATCCCCCTCGTGAAACGTCCCCACAACGACCTCGACCTGGTTACGGTCAATACCGATTATTTCAGCAGCATACTCACCGCCTTTATTATTAAACAGGACCAGTCCCTGCCCCTTGCGCATACGCAAAACCCTGGCCATGTGGTGTGATGTCGATGCCGGCAACAGGACCCTCTCCCCCGTGCGCAGGGGTTGATCCAGATACAGGTGTGGATTATGCATAGTCAGCCCGGCCATGTCCTGAAGGGCATAATATACCAGGGCGTTTTGTTCGTTATTATTCTACTCATGAACTCAACCAAAATGGATATGGTATGTACAAGTGGAAATTTGTCCGGCCCGGATACAGCACCATCCCTGTGCCCTGCCTGACTGAAAAATCCCCGGTTGGTCCGGACTAATCCCTGGTTGCAATGGCAATGCCCTTTTTTGCAACGTCAATGACCCTGCCAATCTCCTCCGGTGTGATCACATAGGGAGGCATCAGATAGATAACATTGCCGAGTGGACGCAACAGCACACCCTGTTCCAGGGCATACCGGTAAACACGCAGACCACGACGTTCCTGCCATGGATAGGGTTCACGCCTCTGTTTGTCTTTAATCATTTCAACAGCGAGTATCATGCCCTGCTGCCGCACCTCTGCCACATGCGGATGTTCATTCAGTTCCTGCGCGGCAGTCATCATGGTAGCGGCAAGTGTTACGTTATTCTCCAAAACAGGTTGTTGCTGAAACAGATCCAGTGTCGCGTTTGCAGCGCTGCATCCCAGGGGATTCCCCGTATAGCTGTGGGAATGTAAAAATGCAGTCATGGACTCATAGTCATTGTAAAAGGCACGATATATCTGTTCCGTCGTCAGGGTCACAGACAATGGCATATAGCCCCCGGTCAATCCCTTGGACAGGCACATGAAATCCGGCGAGACAGGCGCCTGTTCGCACGCAAACAGGGTCCCGGTTCGGCCGAAACCAACGGCG
Organism: Gammaproteobacteria bacterium RBG_16_51_14; assembly: GCA_001802375.1. GTDB lineage: Bacteria > Pseudomonadota > Gammaproteobacteria > Eutrophobiales > Eutrophobiaceae > RBG-16-51-14. Next base: position 10,413 of record MGXK01000075.1, on the reverse strand, counting down.
ATCTCATCGGCGATCAAGTGCACGCCATAGCGGTCGCAGGCCTCACGTAACAGTGACAGATAGACCGGGTGATACATGCGCATGTAACCGGCACACTGCACCAGGGGTTCAACGATAACGGCACAGACCTCATCGGCATGCCTTGCCAGCAGATGGTCCATTTCCATGAACCTCTCTCGGCTGTATTCCTCCCAGGAAACCCCGGGCGGGCGATAGAAGCAATCTGGTGAAGGTGCCACCAGGGTATCGAGCAGCAGTGGCCCGTAGGTCTCCCTGTACAGGGACAGATTGCCGACGGCGAGGGCGCCCAGGGTTTCCCCGTGATAACTGTTGTCGAGGGTAACAAAACGTGTCTTTTCATTGCGACCGCAATTACGCCAGTAGTGAAAGCTCATCTTCAAGGCAACCTCGACGGCACATGACCCGTTATCCGCGAAAAAGCAGCGATCAAGGCCATCCGGGGCAAGTGCCACAAGGCGTTCTGAAAGGGTGACCACAGGTTCATGAGAGAACCCCGCCAGCATCACATGTTCCAGTTGATCCAGTTGGGCCGTGATCGCCTGGTTGATATAGGGATGGGAATGCCCGAACAGATTGACCCACCAGGAACTGATCGCATCGATATACTGTTTACCGTTGAAATCTTCCAGATAAACTCCTTTCCCCCGCTTTATCGGGATCAGAGGCAGTGTTTCGTGGTCTTTCATCTGGGTACACGGGTGCCACAGCACAGATAAATCACGCTGCAATAAATCCTGGTTAGACATACTTGTTTGACTCGCCTGTTTGACTCAAATCCGTATCCGCCTATGATAACGGATGATTCAAGGCATGCAATTCAGCCAGTTGCAGGAAATGACAACAGCAACCTGTGCAAGCGGACAACCGATCATCCATAAATAAGGAACCCGGACCATCCATGTTGGCTTCTATCAAGGATTTTTTTATCAAACGTCTGGACTGTAATCTGGAAACAGGTCCGGAAAAACCGGAAGCCCGGATTAAAATCGCAACAGCGGCGTTGATGTTCGAGATTGGCCTGGCTGATTCGCACATACAGAAGGAAGAAAGACAACTGATAGAACAGGCCATGCGAAAAACTTTTGACCTCAATGAAGAGGATACACGCGAACTGATTACGATTGCGGAAAACGAAATTGATAATGCAGTCTCCCTTCATGAGTTTACGCGCCTGCTGAACGAGCGGTTGTCCAGGGGAGAACGTAACAGGATTATTGAAATGTTATGGCTGGTTGCCTACGCTGACAACGTGCTTGATAAATACGAAGAATACTATATAAGAAAAATCGCCGATCTGCTGTATATCACTCACGCCGATTATATCAGGGCAAAACACAGGGCCGCAGACCAGTCCGGTTAAAACCCGCAATACCTGAATGCGGTCCCGTATCAGTAGGGAGATCGTCCCCTCTGAAGCAGGGCAATCAATTGATCTTCCAGTTCAATACGGGTAGCCAGTTCTTCGCCCAGATTTGATAAATCCAGCTGGAACGAACTGAGGTCAATTTCATCCCTGGCAGGATTGTATTTTTCATCAAATGCCAGCGCGATCCCGGCTGTTTTTTCTATCTGCGGAAATATCTTGACAGCGAGGTCTGCCACTGCCTTGCGCCTTTCCCTGCCCTCAATAATCCTCTCATAAAGACCAAAATGCCCGGCTGCAATATAATCAACAAGCACCTGACAGAACTCAGTGATGATGTCACGATCATACTCGGGTGTATCCGAAGGACCGGCCCTGGACGCCTGTAACAGAAGTGATAACAGCTGATTTCGCTCTCTCAGCATGTGATCGATCAGCTCAAATGTACGTCCGCGTCGCTCGTGCAATTCGGTTTGTCCTGCAACCATGGTTATTCCTCAATTAGCCTTGATTATTGATTAAGGAACCTTTGCCTGAATCGGTGGTTCCTGCGATACAGGTACCTGCCGCAAAATCGACCGCTGAAAGCGACTGATTCTGCAGGGAATGTGGAAACCGCGGTTTCACCTTCCCGGGGCCCTGACATCATGGCTTCCAGCCAGCCAGCCACTCGTCAACAGGGATGATAAACGGGGGCTGGCCATTATCAAGAAACCAGGAATCTACCGCGTATCTTAACCCACTACTGCTGTTTCTGATAACTGCCGTGAAGTGCGGTACCTGGAGGCTCATGATGCCGCGGCTGATACGATGCTCAACCGTATGCCAGTGCAGAAGCATGGCATTCTGTAACATTGTCAGATAAACCGTGGTATTGGTTGCTTCATCAACACAATCCATCTGTCCCGGCCGCCCGAGTCCCGCAAAATTTTCACCCAGATCACCGGCAGTACCCACCCGCTCACCCACCATGATTTCAAACAGGGCGATGGCATCACGGATATGGTTTCTTTCCTGTTCAGGTGTATCCGCCTTGCCTGAAAAAATCGCTTCAATGCCGGCCCATTCACCGGTGTTCAGCCCGATAGTCGCAAAATAGCGGCAGGTGTGTCCATGGCATACAGTAAATGCAGATGGTTGTGGATGGAGGATAAACGGTTTTGACCGGAGGTCGTGTATGCTGTGGGTAATTCGCACCGGATTGACCGGCCTGCTGCCAGCTGTGCCTGTCTGGCCGAACGTCATACAGCCGTTCAGCAGAATAACGACGATGATATACAACAGGCTGTTTCCAGACATACTATGTCAACTTGATATTCCGCATTCCGGATATGATAACAGGACAAAATCACAGGATTACCTGTCAGTTTTTTGAATAGCCTATAATCGATGCCATGGAAATCCCTGGTTATAAAATTCAGCGGGAAATCGGCAGGGGCGGAATGGCAGTGGTATATCTTGCCATACAGGAATCCCTGCATCGCCCGGTTGTTCTTAAAGTACTCGATCCTGCCATGCGTTCCTCCGCCGAAGACCTGATCGAGCGTTTCATAGACGAAGGACGCATCATCGCATCACTCAGTCATCCTAATATTATCACCATTTACGATATCGGCCTTGCCGGAAACGATATGTATATCTCGATGGAATATGTTGAGGGTGGTGATCTTAAACAACGCATGGAGACCCCTATATCACCGGAAGAAGCCCTGGATTATGTCATGAAGATCGCCAGTGCCCTCAGTGTTGCGCATAAACGTGGCGTCATCCATCGAGACGTCAAACCTGCCAATATCCTGTTTCGTGACGACAATACCCCCCTGTTGACAGATTTTGGTATCGCTAAACGGGTCGACATGGAAAAGGACCTTACATCAACCGGTATTTTCCTGGGTAGTCCAAACTATGTCAGCCCGGAACAGGCTGAAGGTGCACACCTGGACGGGCGTGCTGATATTTACAGCCTGGGTTGTATCTTTTACGAGATGCTTACCGGCTATAAACCCTATCACTCCGACTCCATCATCGATATCGTTATTCAGCACAAGACTTCTCCTGTTCCAACGTTGCCTGACAGTCTGCACGTATATCAGCCGATGCTGAACCTGATGATGGCAAAAAAACGTGATGAGCGGTTTCATGATGCCAGAAGCCTGATCCTGTATCTTGAGGAGTTTCAGTCAAAACGAAAGACACAAACGCCAATCACTGACTTCGATGTTACCGGTTATGCCAGCAACGGTCCTGTCAAACCGGAGAAAAAGCGGATACTGCAGGTGCTCCTGTTCTGTCTCGGCCTGTCTGTATTGATCTTTGGAACATTGCAATATATCGATTTCAGTATCAAGGCCGGCACTGACAAGATCAGGTTTGCATCCACCAATACTGTCCTGCCGGCTCCTGCGCCTGCTGTAGTACCCCTGCCTTCACCCCTGGCAGGGACAGAGACCAACAGGGTGCCGGCCCCTTCGAGCACGACGCAAACCGTTTCAGATGAAGTAAGACAGGCATTGCTCTGGCTTGGTAAACAGGGCCTGGATGAGTACAAATTGACCTATCCGCCCAGGGATAATGCCTATTACTACTTTTCAAGATTACTGGAGATTGACCCTGGAAATACGGATGCACGTACAGGAATACTCGCCATTGCAGAACACTATGCCATTCTTGCAGAAACCTCGCTGGTCAATGGCGAAATTGACAAAACCCGTTCCTACATAGAAATCGGGCTGAAAATCAATCCGGAGAATACCGCACTGCTTTCACTTAAAACACTCGTCGCATCAACCCAGCACCGCAGTTTTCTGGATACAGTCAGATCCTTTTTCTAGAACCCATCTCAAAATTAGCGAGCGCCGGCAAGACAAGGCAAAAACGGGCGACAAAATCGCCGGGAGCAATTTTGAACAGCGAAGCTGGCCCGAAGGGCGGAGGGCAGGATGCCCGGAGTAAAAAGCGCAGTTTACACGGGAGTAAATGAGCATTTTGAGCCCTTTTTTAACGCAGTATTGGCAAGCACAGCAATTTTGAGATCGGTTCTAGGAAACAGCCGGAAAGCCTGGTGCAAATACCGGCTAGTTCGGGGCAGGGACAGGACTTCCGGATATACCCGGATTGGCAGGTGATGTTTCAGGTGCAAGACCTTCGCTCTTCTCGATCGTTTCGAGGGCGCTCCTGGATTGTTTTTTTTCCCACTCCGCAATCAAGGCACGCATTTCTTCCAGTATCTTGTCTCCGGCCTCTCCCCGCGGGATTTCCAAGTCTGCAGCAACCGCCGGGGCATCAGAACTTTCCATTGCCTCGATTTCTTCCAGTGGTTCCTGGACTGAAGGTGGTTCCTGGACTGAAGTTTCTTTACTCTTATTGTCAAACTCCTCCTTCAGTTTATTGGCCCTTTCCAGTTTCCCCCTGGCAATTTCCTCGTCTTCTTCAACCTTGATAAAGGCCCGTTGCCGCAACAGTTCCCGTTCCCTGTCAGAAACCTTGATCGTAGTGTCATCAATCACCCTGCCTGCCTCAAACACGAAAACACGGGGTCCACCTTCTTCACTGCGATACCATGCCGGTGGTTTACCCGATAACTGGGTCGTCCCCGAATCAGGTTCAATCCATTGATACATGCGGGCATGTACCAGGGAACTGAACAGGATCAGACCAATAAACAGCAAACGCATCATTCTCGAAACATCATTCCCGACTTGATAAACTTCGTAGAAGTATAGCATTAGAGATTACAGCATCATGAAGATAATTTCCGGCGGTCAGACCGGTGTTGATCGCGCTGCACTGGACGTCGCCATTCACCAGGGCCTGCCGCATGGAGGCTGGTGTCCATCCGGCCGCCGGGCAGAAGATGGCAGCATCGATGCCATTTACACGCTTCAGGAAACAGCGTCGCGCGATTACCCCTGCCGTACGAAGTGGAATGTTCGTGATTCGGATGCAACCCTGATCCTGCATCTGGGGGTCCCGGAAGGAGGCACAGCCTACACGATCAGATGTACCGAACAACTCCATAAACCCTGCCTGTCAATCAACCTGTCTCTACAGCCTGATACCCGCGAGGTGCTCGAGTGGCTGGATAAAAATGAGGTAACTATACTGAACATTGCCGGGCCCAGGGAAAGTAAACAACCCGGAATTTACCGGAATGCCCATGATTTCCTGATGCTGGTTTTTGATAACACAACTCCAGCCCCCTGGTAACACAGAAAATAGTGAATTCCCCTGTTGGTCACGCACAGGAATATGCTCCGCAATAAACCATCGCCAGGGTTATGAGATTGACTGACCTCAAACCTCAAACCTCAAACCTTGAACCTTGAACCTTGAACAAATAATTATCGACTTTAATCACGGTAACTCCGTGGCTAATATTATCAACTCCACGGCGTTTCCAGTTTCAGGCGGCCTCTACACAACGCAGATAGGCCTGTTCAAGATCACCTGCCTCATAATGGCGACAGCATTCAGCAGGTGTTCCGGCAAAAAACACCTTGCCCCCATGCAGGATGATGATGCGATCACAAAGGGCTTCGACATCCGCCAGTAAATGGGTACTGAAAAACAGGCTCGTTCCTTTCTCTTTCAACCCGATCAGATAACGCTTCAAACGGGCCCTGGCCATGGGATCGAGACCACTCATCGGCTCATCCAGGATCAACAATTCTTTCCCGCTGAGCAGACAGGCCGCCAGCCCCAGTTTCTGGGACATGCCTTTGGAAAACTGTCTGACCGGTTTGCGCAATGCAGACGGGTCAAGGTCAAGGATTTCCAGGATAGCCATGACCTGTTTTTCAGCATAGGGAACATTATGGAGCCGCAACATGTATTCAAGAAAATCCTGCCCCGTCAGATAATAGGGAGGCATGAATTTTTCCGGAAGAAACGATAATCGCCGCCGGGCATTCGTCTCTGTGTGTGGCAAACCAAAGATCTCGATGTTCCCTTTCGTCACGGCAACGAAATCCAGAAGACATTTAATCATTGTCGTCTTGCCTGCACCATTGACACCAACCAGGCCAAGATACTCCCCTTCCTCAAGCTGCAGGCTGACATCGGACAACACTTCCTGTTTCCCGTATCGCTTGACTACCTTTTCAATCTTCAATGCCGGTGTCGCCATAATCATAACGTGTGCATTAATAAACGGCTGTGTAGCCAACAGGGGATAATTATAATGCAGTTAAAAAATATGGCCCGCATATCGCGGGCCATTATCACCAGGGATTACTATCCTGCCAAGGCATCCCGTTCAGTACAAGAACGCCACACCGCAATCCTGTGCATCTTCCGTGATGTTATATTCTTCAACAAGTCCAACGGTAACCGTGCACACCGGGGCAGCGGATACCGCATGTAAATTCGTCCATGGTGCGCTCGCAGTCGATAACCTCAGTATCCCCGTCAGCGGCCGGCCGTCATCCACCTTGACATCCAGTTCGCGCGAGATATTCACGGGAATATTGATGCCAAGGTGCAGGTTCAGTCGATCCGAGGCTGCAGGATCTGAATAATCAGCGTTCCGTGTCAGCGTCACGGCGCCGTTAAATGCATTGATCGGTGCAAAGGCAATATAGGCGGAATCATCAGCCGGTGCAGCGGCCGGGTCGTAGGCCCCCTGAATGAAACCTGCCTTTGAGAGCTGTTCCCAGGCGGCAGCCGCTTCTTCGAGGTCATTGTCTATGCGCCCGTTATTCTCATTCGCTGCCCCTAGCGTCGGCAGATTAATTGTCTGCCCGATGGCGACAGTGGCTTCCGTTGCCAGCCAATCGCCCGCTACGTGGCGATAGCGGTCGATAAAACCATAATAGGCAGCCTGTATCCCGGAATTCATATCGGCCAGGTTTCTTACCCGTGCGCTGTTAATCAATTCCTGGCCCTTGAGGATACCACCCAGCAACAAGCCGATGATGACCAGCACGATGGCAATTTCCACCAGGGTGAATCCTGTTTGTTTGTTCCTGTTCATATTCTATTCTCCTTATAACCGTAATAATCAGCACATTACTGATAACCTTGCTATTGCAGGAACCATACCAAGTTAATAACTTATTGTTTTTAATGGTTATTTTGTTTTTATTGCCAGTATAAAAGCCCGCCATGATGGATGAGAAAGTAACAGATGTGTTGATATTTCAACACTTTATGCTAAAAACATAAACTGCAATATCTGAAAATCCACTGACAATGAGACGAGTTGGAAGCATCTGCTCCCCGATCAGGGGACTATTTGCTGACGCACGGCAGCTTGTCTGGTTCTCCCCGGCTGGTTAGACTGCGTAAACGGAAAATAAGCAAACAATTTCAAGGGATGGCGTGTGCCCTCCTTTCTCCGGCAAGCCCGCCGGATATCTGATTAATTTGACTGATCAAGGATAATTTATGCCCGCCTTGTCAAGAGAACATCGTCTTAAAATCGTCCTGATTTTCATTGTCTTCCTGCTGTTCCTGTCCAATGCGACCGGCCTCATAGAGATCACACTCCGGCATGGAGGACATATATCTATGAGCAGTTATCTGTTTGTCCAGGATTCCGGACACGGGCTGAATGTGCGTGCTGTCTTTATATCCCCTGAATTTATTGTGCTGTTCCTGATCGGGACAACATTATCCATTGCCCTGCCATTATTAAATCCGGTACAGGCATCGTTACTGACCTTAATTGCCACCGTACCACCCGTTTATCTCAACTATGACAATCCGCTCAGACACAGCCTGTTGCCGATGGAATACAGCCTGCTGACCATTCTGGTGATGTATGTTTTTAATGTGTTGATGAGTTACTTCATTGAAACCTATGCAAGGCAGAAGCTGATAAATACCTTTGGCCAATATGTCCCACCCCATGTTGTCAATATGTTGAGCCGACACCCGGAAGCCATTTCACTGGAGGGGGAATCACGCACGTTGACGATCTTCTTCTGTGATGTGCAGAATTTTACCGGGGTCGCCGAGCAATTAAACCCGAAACAACTGACCCGCCTGCTGAATGAATACTTTACCGTCATGACCGGGATCCTTTTCAATCATGGCGCGACGATAGACAAGTACATAGGTGACTCGATCATGGCCTTCTGGGGCGCGCCGATTGCGCAAGGGGATCCGGAAATGCGATCCGTCATGGCGTCCATTGAAATGAATATGGCCATTCGGGACCTGGCGGAAAAGTTCCTGAAAATGGGCTGGCCCGGACCAAGTGTAGGTATCGGAATTAATACCGGCGTGGCTAATGTAGGAAACATGGGATCAAAATATCGTGTTACCTACACTGCCATTGGTGATGCCGTCAACCTGGCGGCACGGCTGGAGAAGCTGACCCGGAAATACCAGGTCCCGGTCATTATCAGTGAATCGACAAAACAGGGGCTGCATGGTTTTCTGTGCAGGGAGATTGATACCGTACAGGTCAGGGGCAAGCTCAGCAAAACCCGGATCTTTCAACCCCTCTGCCCTGATACCGAAGCGGATGAAACCATTAAAAGAAAACTGGAAACACACCATGCCGCACTCCAGCATTACTATGCAAATGAAAAAGACAAGGCAAAAGCCCTGTTCAGGGAACTTCATGATATGGATAAGGAAGACCGGTACTATCCGGCCATGCTGGATATCATGCAGGGGCCTCCAATCATCTGACCGGCAATCAAGATTTATCGCGGAAAAACCCCGTGCGCAAGCGCGGGGAGGATCAACCTCTGGATTCAGGGTAGCG
>MGXK01000075.1:889-1299 GCA_001802375.1 Gammaproteobacteria bacterium RBG_16_51_14 | reverse complement strand
TGCGGATTGTCTGGCTTCAATTTCCTGCAGCCTTCGTTCCAGAAACCGCAGTTCATTCGCATCACGGATGGTGCCACTGTCCAGCAGTCCACCAATCAGTACTTTTGCACTTTCCAGTTCCCCCATATCTTCAAGCACAAAGATCTCCATTTGCCTTGCCCACGGGGGGACATCTTCACCCTGTGCGTATCTATTCAGGATCCGGGCGTAATGGAGTGCAAGCGCAAGATCCTTTAGCTGGTGTTTGGCCACATAAACAGCATGTGCCATCCACTGCCAACGTCTGGCCGGGTCCTCCCTGAATTTCCGGGCGACAAACTCCAGCATTTTCCGCTGTTTCCCGGCATCCGCTACCTGCGTATACAAACGGCTCGCGGCAAGCAGTGGGTACTGTGCCTGGTTGTCCAGTG
>MGXK01000075.1:0-878 GCA_001802375.1 Gammaproteobacteria bacterium RBG_16_51_14 | reverse complement strand
TCAAGCCAGTCGATGATTTTATCATAATCCAGTTCCCTGAACGGGATACTGATGCCTGGCTGATTATCGAATGCCTGCAACCAGAGCATAAGTATCTTTGACATGACAATAGTATCGTCAAGGCTGAAAAGCCGTAATGTGCCTGTCTCCGGCACATCCGGTAATGTCTTCACACTGACTTTCGGCCCCTCGCTGAAATTATGCCAGGTGAGTTGTGCAGAAAGCCCGGCAAACAAAATAAATAATACCATTCCGGGTACGGCTGACAGCGGGCGTTCCTTGTGACCGGAATGAATTGAAAAAAATGTCATGGCTTGCTGAAGAAAGGCAGCCTAGAGTTCCTTGCGATAAAGATCAAAAAGCGCAGCACCTGAGAGAAAAATAACATAAATCAGCGTCTGCACCAGTACCGGCACCAGCGAGTTCATATCTCCATTTGCATAGACCAGCCATTGCGTTTGCGTGAATAAATCCAGATCCGGCAACAACCAGGCAATGGCATTGATAACATCCGCGATCACCTCCTGTGACAGGGCGCTCGTCTCCAGGATGGGACTCCTGCTGATCAGCAGAATGGCGTCCATGCAACGCGACAGCAGATAAAATGCGACAACGGCGCTGAAGGCAATGGTGATATTGCTGAATGTAAACAGGCATAACAGTCCCAGAGAGATCACGATCAGCAGCTCGCAAATCAGGGACAGCAGCCAGATAAAAACCTGATCAATCGTTGCATATAAGGCCAGAGGCAAGGCAATAAGACATGCCACAACAACAGCGAACATGGCGAATCCGGTTAACTTGCCGCAATAGTAGGCTGCCCTGGGGATCGGCTGTGACAGGACCAGTTCAAATCCCTTGTCGTTGAACTCCCGTAC
>MGXK01000074.1:2757-9884 GCA_001802375.1 Gammaproteobacteria bacterium RBG_16_51_14 | reverse complement strand
TATCTGTAGTGAATGCTTTGTCGGAGAAACTGGAGTTGACAATCTATCGGGATGGCGCTTGTTATCGACAGGAATACAGTAACGGTAAACCACTCAATAGCCTGTGCCGTACAGAGGCAACCGACCGGACCGGTACAGAAATACGATTTTTACCAAGTAAAACGGTTTTCAGTAATATTGAATTTCATTACGACATTCTTGCAAGGCGTTTACGGGAGATTTCATTTCTGAATTCTGGTGTGCGTATCGAACTTTATGATGAACGCACCGGCAAATATGATGCCTTTGAGTATAAAGGGGGTATCAATGCCTTCGTTAAACACCTGAACCGTAATAAAACGCCCTTGCATGATACCGTCATAGACATTAATACAGAAAAGGCCGGAATAAATGTACAGCTGGCGATGCAGTGGAATGATTCATATCAGGAAAATATATTCTGTTTCACGAACAATATACCGCAACGGGATGGCGGTACTCATCTGGCCGGGTTTCGAGCAGGCCTAACGCGCAGCCTGAATAATTACATAGAAGACCACGGGATCGCGACAAAGGCAAAGGTTACTGTAAGTGGTGATGATGTACGTGAAGGACTGACAGCAGTTCTGGCAATAAAATTTCCTGATCCCAAATTTTCATCCCAGACCAAGGATAAACTGGTATCCAGTGAGGTAAAGGCCGTTGTGGAGTCAACGATGGTTGAAAAAATACAGGAATTTCTGCTGGAACGTCCATCAGAGGCCCGCATTATCAGTGAAAAAATTGTTGACGCCGCGCGGGCCAGGGAAGCCGCGCGTAAGGCCAGAGAGTTAACCAGAAGAAAGACGGCATTGGATGTTGCCGGATTACCGGGCAAACTGGCGGATTGTCAGGAAAAGGACCCGGCACGTTCAGAGCTTTTCCTGGTCGAGGGTGATTCCGCCGGGGGGTCTGCGAAACAAGGCAGGGATCGGCGCTATCAGGCGATATTACCGCTCAAAGGCAAGATCCTGAACGTAGAAAAGGCACGCTTTGACAAAATGCTCTCATCTGTAGAGGTCGGGACACTGATTACGGCGCTTGGGTGCGGGATAGGACGGGATGAATTTGATGTCAACAAGTTACGCTATCATCGAATTATCATTATGACGGATGCCGACGTGGATGGTGCACATATCCGTACCCTGTTATTAACCTTCTTTTATCGACAAATGCCCGAGCTGATCGCGCGGGGCCATATCTATATTGCCAAGCCCCCGCTCTACAGGATAAAAAAGGGTAAACAAGAGAGATATCTCAACGATGATACCGAACAGAAATCATACCTGCTTGAACTGGCACTGGACAACGCCAGCATAAATACGGGTACCGAAACGCTGGAAGGCAAGCGACTTAAGGTGATGATAGAGTGCTATGTTACGATGAACCGGGCGTATAATCGGTTGACCAAACGATACTACCCGGGAATATTGGATGTTATGCGCAGTATGCAGGTATTGCCTGAGCGGGCATGTGCGGATCAGAACAAGGTACAGGCCTGGTTTGATATGTTGGGAGCACGCCTGCAAAAATTCAGTCCGAATGGGGCAAGCTATGGTATGGATGTTTATCAGACGACGGATGGTTATGAATATGGCGGGCGCGTCCGGATCAATATTCATGGCATTGAGTCCATTAATGTCTTCATGCCCGAGTTTTTTGCCTCCAGTGACTATAAAAATCTGGTGGCGCTCGAAGCGCAATCAGTCCTGTCATCGGGCGCATCCGTCTGTCGTGGAGAACAAAGTCAGCCGGTGGCTACACTCAAGGAGGCATTCGACTGGTTGCTCAAGGAAACAACACGCGGCCTGCAAATCCAGCGTTACAAAGGTCTAGGTGAAATGAATCCGGGACAATTGTGGGAGACAACCATGGATGCCAAGAAGCGTACACTGTCCCGCGTTCGAATCGAAGATGCCGTTGCCGCAGACGAGATCTTTACTACCTTGATGGGGGATCAGGTTGAGCCGAGGCGAGAATTTATCGAGAAAAATGCCCTGGCAGTAGAAAATCTGGATACCTGATAACCAACAGGAATTCAGTCCAACCCGGAACCGGTCCGTGCCAGTGCGCAGACACTGACAGACTGGATCCCGGCCTTCACAAAAAGCGAGGCAATTTCATTCACCGTTGACCCGGTGGTAATGACATCATCAACGATCAGGATATGTTGGTAGTCATGTGTCCCGGATAAGCTGAAGGCCCCTCGCACATTGGCTTTACGCTGTCTGGCAGGCAAGCTGATCTGCGGCGGTGTATCGTAAATACGCTGGCAGCAGTCGTTATCAATCGGTATACCCAAATACCTGCGTAATACCTTGGCAAGCTCCAGGGATTGATTATAACCACGCTGCAGCAGGCGGTATTTATGCAAGGGAACGGGGATCAGGACCTCAGCTTGTATTTTGCAATGCGCGCCGAGCTTTGCAGCAAGGTGATATCCCAGAACATGGGCGAATTCCGGATGTTGTTTAAACTTCATTTCCCGGATCAAACTATCCACCGGGTACTGATAGTTGTACATAACGGTACAACTCTGAAAACAGGGTGGTTTTTGCAGACACCGTGCACAAATGCGATTTTCCGGGGTGGGCAGGGCACAGCGTGGACACGAATGGCGGTTATACGGCAGGTCTAAGCTGCAACCGGAACATAAGGCGTCCGTGCAATCAATGCCGCACAAGATACAGATACCAGAAAACCGCACATGTGGTTGCCAATTACCCATTGGTTAACTATTCCATTAGTTATAGGTTGACATCATGGTCAATCACCCTATGATTCGGGCGGGAGTATAGCAGCCCCGGCCTTATTGTGAATCGAATAAAACAAGACCTCAGCTTCTGATGAACACGATTACCTTCAGCATGAAACCGGCTTCCAGTGAACATAACCAGCTGCGCCACGACTGGTCACGGCAGGAAATCCTTGCCTTTTATCAAAGGCCAATGAATGACCTTCTTTTTGAGGCACACACCCTGCACAGACAGTATTTCGATCCCAATACCCTGCAGCTCAGCACCTTGCTGAGTATAAAAACCGGTGGTTGTTCCGAAGATTGTGCCTATTGTTCACAAAGCGCCCGCCACAAAACAGAGGTTGCCGCTGAAATCCAACTGTCTGTCAACGAGGTGGTCAGCATGGCTGAAAAGGCGAAAGAAAACGGTGCCAGCCGTTTTTGTATGGGGGCGGCCTGGCGTGCGCCACGGGACCAAGATGTTGAAAAAGTAATCGAAATGATCCGTGCAATTAAAAACCTGGGACTGGAGACCTGCGCCACACTCGGGATGCTGACCCTGGAGCAGGCAAAACAGTTAAAAAAGTCAGGTCTCGATTATTACAATCACAATCTGGATACCTCTGCGGCATATTATAAAACCATCGTCAGCACCCATGATTATGAAGACCGTATTCGTACCCTGACCTATGTGAGGGAAGCAGGCATACACCTGTGTTGTGGCGGTATTATTGGCATGGGTGAAAGTGCGGCTGATCGTGCAGAAATGTTACAAACGCTTGCGAATATGCCAAAACACCCGGAAAGTGTCCCTATCAATCTGTTGATACAGATAGAGGGCACGCCGCTGGAGGTGGTTGAACCGCTGGATCCGTTTGAGTTTGTCCGCACCATAGCGATAGCACGTATTTTAATGCCGGCTTCCTATGTTCGTCTTTCTGCCGGCCGTGATCAGATGTCTGATGAGATGCAGGCGCTGTGTTTTTTTGCCGGTGCCAATTCCCTGTTTTATGGCGAAAAACTTCTCACCACGGATAATCCGGATAGCGTGTGTGATCGGGCATTATTCCAGCGTCTGGGTCTGAAACCCCGGGCCTGATTTTTATGACTTTCATTCGTGGACGTTATCAATAACCTTTTTGCAGACCTGCATGCCGATCTGATACAGAGGAGGCAATCCGGCATGTACCGCACCCGCCGTGCCATCAGCACGGCACAGGGTCCCGCAGTCCGCATTGCCGGCAGGGAGCTTCTTAATTTCAGCAGCAACGATTATCTGGGTCTGGCCACACACCCGGATTTGCTGCAAACCTTTAAGCAGGCCGTTACTACCTATGGCCTGGGTTCCGCTTCATCACAGCTGGTGTGTGGACATTCTGTCGCGCATGCTGAACTGGAAGAAGAACTTGCCCGGTTTACCGGACGGCAGCGGGCGCTGGTGTTTTCATCAGGCTATCTTGCCAACCTTGCCGTGGTCAGTGCGCTGGTCAATCGCGATGCCCTGGTTATCGAAGACAGGCTTGTACACGCCTCCATGATTGATGCGTCCAGGTTGTCACAGGCCCGCATACAGCGTTACCCGCATGCGGATAGCAATGCCGTAGAATACGTGTTAAAGAATCAACAGGCAGGACGTAAGTTAGTACTTACAGACGGTGTATTCAGCATGGATGGTGATATTGCCCCGCTATTGCCTTTAGCCGGGGTATGTCAGAGGCAGAATGCCATATTGATCGTAGATGATGCCCACGGGTTTGGTGTGCTGGGCCCCGGGGGAGGCGGGGTAGTGGATCTCCTCGGCCTGGGAAACGATCAGGTACCGGTCCTGATAGGGACGTTTGGTAAGGCGCTGGGTGCCTTTGGCGCCTTCGTCAGCGGGGATGATGTTTTAATTGAGTTGCTGATCCAGAAGGCACGAAGCTATATCTATACCACCGCCTTGCCACCGGCGATCGCGGTTACGGTCATGCGGGCGCTGTCCCTGGTAAGGGAGGAAGCCTGGCGCCGGGGTCATTTGTTTGACTTGATCAGGCAATTTCGGGACGGTTGCCGGCAACTGGGACTGCGGGTCAGTGCCTCGGAGACGGCAATCCAGCCGCTCATCATCGGAGATGCGACAGAGGCCGTCAGGATCAGTGAAGAGCTGTATCGAAAGGGCATCCTGATCCCGGCGATCCGGCCGCCGACTGTCCCCGCCGGCACATCACGCCTGCGCATATCCCTGTCTGCAGCCCATGATGAATCCCAGGTGGATTACTTGCTGGAAACACTGGGTGAAGTGTTATGAAGCAGCCTGCTGCTGCCTCCTGTGAAGATCACAACCGCCTTGTCCTGCTCCATGGCTGGGGATTTGACCATAGGGTTTGGGACGGAATGGCTGCTGCATTGCAGGCACATTATCAGGTAGAACGACCTGATTTACGGATGCCTGACGTTAAAGATAATGCTATATCAAGGCAGGGCAGTGATGGATGTAAAACGTTACTGGCGATAAGTTTAAAAGAACCCTGTGTGCTGGTCGGATGGTCTTTAGGCGGTTTGCTGGCGATCCGACTGGCAAAACAATTTCCTGCAACTGTGCGAGCCGTTGTGCTGCTGGCGAGTACGCCCTGTTTTCTCAAGCGGCCGGATTGGCCATACGGGATCGAACCGCATCTGCTTTCCGGGCTGATTGATCGCGTTGACAGGGATGTTGGCGCTGCGATGACTTTTTTCTGTGGCCTGGTCGCCAGCGGGGATCCATCCCCTCGGCACACGTTGAGAATATTGCGGGCACAGGTTGTCAGCAATGATAAAGACTCCCTGCTGCATGGATTACATGTCCTTGCTGAGGAAGACCGGCGTGCTGACCTGGCTGCCATTACCTGTCCCCTCGCCCTGATTCTGGGTTCTAATGACAAGCTGGTTGACCCTGCCATCATCCATGAAATCAGCAAACTCAGGGCAGATGTTCATCCTGTGATCATGAATAATGCAGGACATGCCCCGTTTGTTTTGAAACAGGAGGAAACGGTGTTGCATATTCAGGAGTTCTTGCATGAATGCGTCAAATGATTACGCCTTTACAATAGACAAGCAGGAGATGAGGCAGGCATTTGATGCGGTTGCCGATGGTTATGAGGAACACGCTGTTTTACAGAATACGGTTATGCAAAGGGTGCTGGAGCGTCTGGATCTGATCAACCTTCAGGTAAGACATATACTGGACCTTGGATCAGGCACAGGTACCGCGTCCAGGCTGCTGGCACAGAGATATAACAAGGCGCAGGTCATTCAACTGGATGTTTCGACGGCCATGCTCAGGATATCACGCGCCCGCGGCCCCCGGTTTTTTTCAAGGCAGGGCTATCTGTGTGCCGATGCCGAGATGCTGCCCGTGGCAGGGTCCGCTGTCGATCTGGTGTTTTCCAGCCTGATGTTGCAATGGTGCAATGATCTGGATGCTGCCTTTGCCGAGGCAGCGCGGGTGTTACGCCCTGGCGGGCTGTTTATCTTCGCGACACTCGGACCGGACACACTGAGAGAGTTGCGTGCGAGCTGGGCTGGTGCAGATAACAAGGTCCATGTTAATGCATTTATGGATATGCACGATGTGGGCGATGCACTCATACGGGCCGGCCTCGCCGACCCGGTCCTGGATGTTGAACGCCTGACCCTGACCTATGATGATGGCTACCGTTTGATGCGTGAACTGAAATATCTGGGTGCACATAATGTCAATGTGGGCAGACGAAAGACATTAACCGGCAAGAGACGCATGCTGGATATGCTGGCTGCCTATGAACAATTCCGGCAGGAGGGCAGGTTGCCAGCCACCTATGAAGTGGTTTACGGGCATGCCTGGATGCTGGACAGAACCCCGGTACGCGCAGGCGTGAACAGACCTGTGTCAATCCCGGTGGCTTCCATACGCCGCCGCCGATCAAATTGATGTATAAACAGGGTGCAAAACCGGACCGTGGCTATTTTATTACCGGTACGGATACGGGGTCAGGCAAAACCTGGATAGCACTTGGTTTGATGGCGGCCCTTCAGGCACAGGGCCGGGTTGTTGCCGGGATGAAACCGGTAGCCAGCGGTTGCGAATTAACAGGCAGAGGGTTACGTAATAAGGACGCCTGTCTGCTCCTTGCACAGGCAAGCCAGCGACAGGATTATGCGCTGGTCAATCCGTATGCATTTTTACCGCCTATTGCACCGCATATTGCGGCTGAAAAGGACGGCGTCACGATTGAGGTTACACATATCAACAAGGCATTTCAAAGACTGCAATCCGGGGTTGATTGTACGGTGGTGGAGGGTGTTGGTGGCTGGCGTGTCCCGCTGAATGAGAAACAGACACTTGCGGATCTGGTGAGGACACTCGACCTGC
>MGXK01000074.1:2323-2739 GCA_001802375.1 Gammaproteobacteria bacterium RBG_16_51_14 | reverse complement strand
GTTTGCAACTGGGCTGTATCAATCACACGCTGCTAAGCGCAGAAGTCATACTGGGGGATGGTATCAGGCTGTGCGGATGGGTGGCCAACCAGATCGATCCCGGCTACGAAAATACGGAGGCAACAGTGAAAACCCTGTCACAGAAACTTCCCGCCCCATTGCTTGGGCAAGTGCCCCATCTGGACAAGATGGACGTATCCTTTATAGCCAGCTGTCTTCGCCTGCAGGCGATTGTTTCGCACCAGCAAGATACATGGATGGGGTGAAAGGCTTGCAATCCTGAGCCAGTTTGGTGCATATTGATGCACGGCAACAAGAGGGCCGGGGGTTGATTCACATAGACAAGGCACGGGTAACACCGGGCCTGATCGCGTCATCGTTCCGGATACTGCCATCCCCCGGCGGGGCATGGTGCC
>MGXK01000074.1:2171-2313 GCA_001802375.1 Gammaproteobacteria bacterium RBG_16_51_14 | reverse complement strand
CAGCAACCCTTGCCATATCGTATTACAGCATGAACACCCATAACTGGCATATCAATTGCTAATGGAAACATTGTATAAAAAATTGTTTCAGGTAATGAGGAACACCATGAAGGATAACCAGTTTCTGAATGGCGTTTTTGCG
>MGXK01000074.1:1998-2159 GCA_001802375.1 Gammaproteobacteria bacterium RBG_16_51_14 | reverse complement strand
TCCCTTGCTGCATGGCCGGAGCTTGTGGCCGCCGCATATGATCTGAACATGACCGAGGGGGTAACCTCTACCAGCAAGGAGGTCTATGATCTGCACATGTTAATGCTTTGGGCAGTAACCGCCATAGGGATCGTGGTTTTCAGTATCATGATCTGGTCAAT
>MGXK01000074.1:0-1810 GCA_001802375.1 Gammaproteobacteria bacterium RBG_16_51_14 | reverse complement strand
TATGATTACCTGGATGAGGGCTTCGGTTTTTTCAGTGTTTTGGCCAAGGACAGTAATGATTCACGACAACCTGATTCGGGCATTGATCCTGCTACGGTCGAAAATTACCTGCTGGAGGTCGATAGGCCCCTGGTGATTCCTGTCAATAAAAAGATCCGCCTGTTAACCACATCGAACGATGTAATCCACTCCTGGTGGATACCTGCATTAGGCTGGAAACGCGACGCCATCCCCGGATTTATCAACGATAACTGGACGATAGTAAACAAACCCGGCATCTACCGGGGGCAATGTACCGAGCTTTGCGGCAAGGATCACGGCTTTATGCCGGTGGTATTAAAAGCGGTCACTGAAGATGAGTTTGTGGCGTGGGTAAGCGGGATGAAGCAGGCCCGGACTCAATCGGAAGCCGAGGGGGAAAAGACCTATAGCGTGGACGAATTGCTGGCGAAGGGAGAACAAATCTACATGGGCACATGTGCCGCCTGTCATCAGCCCACAGGGACCGGTATACCCGGTGCATTCCCGGCGCTGGCGGGGAGCAAGATTGCGACCGGTCCCGTCAAGGATCACCTGAATATCGTTCTCAATGGCAAGGCCGGCACTGCCATGGCGGCCTTCGGCAGCCAGCTGAATGATGCGGAGATTGCCGCAGTAATCACGTATGAGAGAAATACCTGGGGCAATGCGGACAAACTCGCTGGTGAGAAGACAGTGATTCAGCCTGCCGAGGTTAAGGCATTGCGCAGCCTGGCCGCCCACTGATAAAAGAATGAGCAGACACGGAATCAAGCACAGTTGAGGTCAGAACGATGAGCACAACCGCGAAGCATGATGAACACTATCGACCAGGCGGGATAAAACGCTGGCTGTTTACAACCAACCATAAAGACATCGGGACTTTGTATCTTTTTTTCTCATTGATTATGTTTTTCGCGGGTGGGGCAATGGCCATGATTATTCGTATGGAACTGTTTCAGCCCGGCCTGCAATACGTCAATCCGATGTTTTTCAATTCCATGACGACCATGCACGGATTGGTCATGGTATTCGGGGTGGTCATGCCCGCCACCGTTGGCCTCGCCAACTGGATGATACCCATGATGATCGGCGCCCCGGACATGGCCCTGCCGAGGATGAACAACTGGAGTTTCTGGATCCTGCCTTTTGCCTTTACATTACTGCTGTCCACGGTGTTTATGCCCGGAGGTGGCCCCGCTGCCGGCTGGACCATGTATCCGCCGCTGGTATTACAGACGGGCACCGCCTTTCCGTTTCTTATCTTTGCGGTGCATTTCATGGGGGCATCTTCCGTCATGGGGGCCATCAATATCATTGCCACCATATTAAACATGCGGGCCCCCGGCATGACCATGATGCGCATGCCGCTGTTCGTCTGGACCTGGCTGATCACGGCGTTCCTCCTGATCGCGTCCATCCCGGTACTCGCCGGGGCGGTAACCATGCTGCTGACGGACAAGTTTTTTGGCACCAGTTTTTTCAGCGCCGCCGGCGGTGGCGATCCGCTTTTGTACCAGCATGTGTTCTGGTTTTTCGGCCATCCCGAGGTATATATCCTGATCCTGCCGGCCTTTGGTATCGTCTCACAGATCATACCTGCCTTTGCGCGCAAGCCGTTATTCGGCTATGAGTCGATGGTTTATGCAACCGCCACCATCGCCTTTTTGTCCTTCTTTGTCTGGGCGCATCACATGTTTACGGTGGGCATGCCGCTGGCAGGCGAGCTGTTCTTCATGTACATGACCATGTCGATTGCGGTCCCTACCGGGGTGAAGGTATTCAACTGGGT
>MGXK01000073.1:8838-29108 GCA_001802375.1 Gammaproteobacteria bacterium RBG_16_51_14 | reverse complement strand
AGTATTGATTTCAGGCCTGCAAAATGGTCGGCGGATTCCGTATCAAGGTAATCATCCAGGGTCGGGGCGGAATGGATCAGCGCCTGCAAGGCCGGGTTTTTACTGTCCAGGATGCGCAGCGGATTCGTGTGCAGTCGCTGCTGACTGTCTGCATCCAGTTCGCTGTAATGGCCTGAGAAATAATCGATCAGTACCTGCCGGTAGCGGCCGCGGGATTCCGGTGTGCCGAGGGTATTGATCTGCAGTGTTATGCCGGTCAGGTTCAGCTCACGCCAAATGCGGGCACACATCAGTATGTTTTCTGCATCGATATCAGGGCCGGGCATGCCGTAGGCCTCGACACCGATCTGGTGAAACTGGCGCTGCCGTCCTTTCTGGGGACGTTCATGCCGGAACATGGGTCCCATATACCAGAGTCGGTGCATCTGGTTATGGAACAGCCCATGTTCGAGGCCTGCCCGTACACAACCGGCAGTACCTTCCGGGCGTAATGTCAGCTGATCATGATTGCGGTCGTTGAAGGTGTACATTTCCTTCGAAACAATATCCGTCTGTTCACCGATGGAACGGGCGAACAACTCTGTTTTTTCAACAACAGGCAGGCGGATCTCCTGATAACCGTACTGTGCAAGCACTGCGGTGATCACATTTTCAACGTTTTGCCACAGTACAGTCTGATCCGGCAGTATGTCATGCATGCCACGAACAGCCTGTATCCTTATACTCAAGGCATTCCCCTGTCTGTCATAGTAATGAATTTATCAGGCATCGCATCCGGCCTGTGCGCCAGAACCATGCCTGGAAATGTATTTCGGGATTGATTATTCGCCAAGTGTAAAACGGGCGACACCGGCAATTGAGAATGGTTTTGTATCAAATGACTCCCCGTTGAAATCGACTTCTACAGCCTCGGCATTGCCAAGCGTTACCCTGAATGGTGCAGTACCGCTGATCACCGGTTCCTGGCCAGACCTTGCCAGGGCCATGTAAATTCTGATACCTGCAGCGTCGTAAACCTCGATCCAGCAATCTGCAGTCAGTTTCATCCAGATGTTGTCCGGTCCGGATGAGACTGTCGTTGATGCGGTTTCTCCCGCACCGGTTGGCATCGGTTCCTGTGCTGCTGGTGGTTGTATTTCCTGGAGATCGTTCGTTGCCAGGTCCTCAGGTTGCAGTACCGAATCGCTCTCAGCACCACTGTCGGAACCAGCCGTGGGAACAGCGGTCTCGCCTGCATCGCTGTATCCGCTGCGCCAGTCCTTCGGATGGTTTACGATCGTGTACTCATAATCAAAACCTGATGACCGCTGGGCTGGTTGGTTATCCGTTGTGTCTGCTGCCCGGTCATTTTCCCCGGATGAAAATTTGTCAATAACAAAGTGGCTTTGCCACCAGATCAGAAGCAGCAGGACCAGGCCAAGGGTAACGAGATAGGTAACCGCCTTGACTGGCTTGTCACTGCTGCTGATCTGCGTTCGATGTTTGATTTCAGGCAGGATTTCAGGTGGCTCCGGTGCATCCGTATCGTACAATCTGATCAGTAAGTCGCCATCCAGGTTGACCGCCTTGGCATAGGCACGCAGATATCCGCGCACATAGGTTGCCGCAGGCATGGAGAGGTAATTGTCTTCTTCAAGTGCATGGATGATCTTCTGATCGAGATGCAGTCGTGAGGCAATATCATTGACTGTGAGTTCCAGCTTTTCCCTTGCCGCGCACAACAACTCGCCCGGCATGGCCTGCCTGTTCTGGGTTGCTTCTTTTGATGGAGTGTGGGACATGGGATTACTGTGCCTGTGGTTCTTTCAGAAGTTCCGGTTCCTTCAGGAGTTCCGGTATCTTCAGGAGTTCCGGTACCTTCAGGATTTCCGGTTCCTTCAGGAGTTCCGCTTCCCTGGAGTCGGGGAAGCCATTTTTAAGAAGCAGGGTATAACTCCCCAGTGCATTCTTGTCACCAAGTTTTCTCTCTATCTGGATACCCAGCCACAGGCTGCCCGGGGTATGCCTGGCCTGTTCCTGGTAGCGTTGCAGATAGGCGCGGGCGGAAAGGGCATTTCCCTGTTCAAATGAAAGATTGGCCATCTGTAACAAGGCCACCGGCATTTGCGGGTTTAGTTGCAGTGCCTGGCGGAAATATTTTTCTGCATCCTCCCTGCGATTATTGGTCATGGCACATGTGCCTGCGTTGGTGAAGGCAATTTCCGGTGTTTCATAAAGGGGGTTTTTCGATGCCCTTACAAAGGTTTCCTCCGCCTCATCAGTGCGACCACTCTGGCAGAGAAAACGCCCGTAATTATTCAGTGTTGAGGAATCGTTTGCGTTTAAACCTATGGCACGCTTAAAATATTCTTCGGCCTTGGCATTTTCACCAAGTACCTGATACAGCAGTCCGAGCATATTGAAGGTGGGGGAATATCCCGGATCTGCCTGCCTGGCCCTTTCCAGTTTCTCCAGTGCCTTTTCGTAATTGCCCTCATTCATGTAGGCAACGCCAAGTTCCAGATTGGTGACAGCAACATCATTGCTTTTTTGTGCTGGTTGCAGGTTGCCGCCGACCAGTGACTGATTACATCCGGACAGGAGGCTCAATATCGACATCAGTATGAAAAGTAACAGCAACTTCATGCTGCATACCCTGTTGTCATGGCCGCATGCCTTCCGGTGCGTGGCATGACCCGGCCGGCGAGCTGGCCACAGGCAGCATCGATGTCATCGCCCCGGGGTTTTCGTGTAATGGTAATAAAGCCTGCATCCATCAGGATGGTCCTGAATGCCTCAATGTTTTCCGGGCTGGAACGGGAATAGACGGTATCCGGGAAGGGATTGAACGGGATCAGATTTATTTTTGCAGGTATGCCATGCAGCAATTTAACCAGTTGGCGTGCCTCGGCAGGACTGTCGTTGACCCCGTTTAACATGACATATTCCATGGTTATCGATGCATCTGTACCGGAATTGGCATAGCGTCTGCAGGCCGCCATTAGTTTCTCGAGAGGATAACGCCTGTTTAACGGTACCAGTTCATTGCGCAATTCATTGTTCGTTGCCTGCAGGGACACAGCGAGACTGACTGTTGTTTCTGCCGCGAGCCTGTCCATGACGGGCACGATTCCCGATGTGCTTATGGTGATACGTCTTCGCGCCAGTCCGAATCCATTGTGATCTGTCATCAGGCCAATCGCACGGATGACATTTTCATAGTTGAGCAGCGGTTCTCCCATGCCCATGAAAACAATATTGGTTATTATACGTCGGCGCTGCTCAAAATGCCCAAGTACCTGATTGGCAAGCCAGACCTGGCCGATAATTTCCCCCGCAGTCAGGTTGCGATTGAATCCCTGTTTCGCTGTGGAACAGAAACTGCAGTCCAGGGGACAACCTGCCTGGGATGAAATACAGAGTGTACCCCTGTCGTCTTCGGGGATAAAAACCGTCTCGATGCAATTCCCGTCGTGCAGGCGGACCAGCCATTTTCGCGTTCCATCAGCGGATTGTTGTTCATCTGCGAGCACCGGCATGGAGATACGCGCCTTTGCTTGCAGGACCAGGCGCAAATCCTTGCCCAGGTTCGTCATTTGATCGAAGTCAGTAATCCCCCGATGATATATCCATTTCAGGACCTGTGTCGCACGGAAGGATTTTTCTCCCATGGCAATGAAGAAATCTTCCATGGAGGATTTATCCAGTTCAAGGAGATTAACAGGGACTGTCATGATGATTACCGGTTTAATGAATGAATTTCCTCTGCTTTGAAGAAAAAGTCAATTTCAATCCTTGCGTTCCCGGGGCTGTCTGAGCCATGCGCCGCATTTTCCCCGGATTCATTATTATCGAGGGCAAAGTCATAGCGGATGGTACCGGGTGCAGCGTCTGCCGGATTGGTCGCCCCCAGCAATTCGCGATTCTTCATGATGGCATTTTCACCCTCCAGCACCTGGACCATGATCGGTCCGGAGCTCATGAATTGCACTAACCAGTCATAGAAGGGACGCCCCCGGTGTACAGCATAAAATTTCTCAGCCTCTGCTTTTTTCAGGTGCACCATTTTCGCAGCAACGATGCGCAGACCGTTTCCCTCAAAACGGCGATAAATCTCCCCGATAAGATTTTTTGCCATGGCATCGGGTTTGATGATGGATAATGTCTGCTCAATGGTCATTATAAAAAAAGCTCCATGCGATGAGTTTGTACAGGAAACGCGCGATTATACGTCCTTCGAAAGGATGGGCAAACAGCCGCCTGAAAAAGTTTGCGGCGGAAGGGGAAATCTGTACCTGTCCGTTCCGTTGCAGCCTGGTTGACGTAGCGGTTATCGCGGAACAAAACCCTGTGCGTAAGCGCAGGAAGATTCAATAATCGGCTTCAGCGATCAGCACAGACCTGTACCATGCCGTTTTCGATCCTGACCGGGAAGGTTGTGACCGGTTCATAGGCCGGTGGGGTAAGTGCATTACCGGTTCGAATGCAGAATCTGGCGCCATGCCGCGGGCAGACGATCTGATCGTAAAACACGATATCGTCCTGGTTGAGTCCACAACTCAGCATGGGAGACCGATCATGACTGCATGCATCCTCAATCGCGTAAAAATCACCGTCCAGATTGAAGACAGCGACCATGACGTTATCAACATCGATCAACCTTGACTGGCCAGAACCAAATTCAGATGCAGGTGCAACGTCAAACCATCCAGCCATAACCTTGTCTCCATCCCGGCGATTTCACAGTGGTACGCGATATCGAATATAGGGTGTTAATCCACTGTCCGTGCGGTCAATACATGCCGGTGGCCAGGCGTGCCGTTTCTGACATCATGTCCTGATCCCAGGGGGGATCAAATGTCAGTTGCACATTGACACGGCTGACATTCGGGACAGATTCGATTTTTCTTTGCACGTCAGCGGCAATGTATTGTCCCATACCGCAACCGGGGGCCGTCAGGGTCATGAGAATATCGACCTGGTTGCCTCCCTCCTCGAGTGGCGTGATTTCACAATCATAGATCAAACCGAGCTCGACGATATTGATTGGAATCTCGGGGTCATAGCATGTCTTCATCTGTTCCCAGACCAGTTCCTCGTTGACGGCCCCGTTACCGGATGTCCCGGTGTCAGCCGGTGCCGGAGTGATGTCCTCCGGGTCAGCAATGCCGAATGCCCGGGCGTCTTCTTCTGTAACTCGTGCGAGGTTGCCGTTGATGTTGACCGTATAGGTTCCCCCCAGCGCCTGGGTAAGATAAACGATACTTCCTTCAGGCAGTGTGATGGGGGTACCTGATGGTATCAATATGGCATCGCAGTCACGCCCGAGTGTAATGGCCTCGTTTTTTTGCATGGCTACTCCGTAGATACCGTGGTTTCAGTGCCTTCGAGGATGGAATGCAGCGTATGCCAGCATAATGTTGCGCATTTCACCCTCGTCGGAAATTCCCTGACACCGGCAAGGACTGCGAGTTTTCCCAGTTGCTGCATAGTACTGTCCTGCAGGCTGACATCCTGGGTGACCAGTTTGTGAAAATCCCGGAAAATCTGTTCTGCCTCGCTGAAGGTCTTGCCTTTCAGGGCCTCCGTCATCAGTGATGCCGACGCGACCGAGATTGCACAGCCCGTGCCGTCAAAGCTGACATCGTCTATCCGGTCGTTGTCGGTTTTCAGATACAAATGCAATTTGTCACCACACAGCGGGTTGTAGCCTTCCGCTACCCGGGTCGCATTTTCCATCTTGCCGAAATTTTTCGGGTTGCGGTTATGATCGACAATTACTTCCTGATAGAGATCCCTGAGATCGAACGTCACCGGAATATCTCCCTTGCCTTGTGCAGGCTTTGTATAAAATAATCAATTTCACCAGAGGTGTTGTAGAAGGCGAGGGATGCCCTGGCCGTTGCAGGCACATGGAAGTGTTCCATGACCGGCATGGCGCAGTGGTGACCGGTACGGATGGCAATCCCGTCATAGTCCAGTATGGTGCCGAGATCGTGCGGATGGATACCTTCCAGGGTAAAAGACAGGATACTGGTCTTGTCTCTGGCAGTTCCGATGATTTTCAGTCCGGGGACGGCCTTGACCGCGGAGGTGGCATAACCGAGCAGCTTGTGTTCATATTGTGCAATGGCATCCATGCCGATGGCATCCAGATAATCGATCGCCGCCCCCAGTCCGATGACGCCTGCAATGTTCGGCGTTCCCGCCTCGAATTTATAGGGCAGATCACTGTAGAGTGTCTTTGCAAACGAAACCATCCTGATCATGTCGCCACCGCCCTGATAAGGCGGCATGCTGTCGAGAAGATGTTGCCTGCCGTACAGGACACCGATGCCGGTGGGGGCAAACAGCTTGTGCCCGGAAAAGACATAAAAATCGCAATCCAGTGACTGTACGTCAATGCCGGTATGCGGTGCCGCCTGGGCGCCATCAATCAGGACAACGGCAGCATGGGCATGCGCCATCTCGATTATCTGCCGGACGGGATTGATCGTCCCCAGGGCATTCGAGATATGGGTAACCGCAACCATGGCTGTTTTTTCCCCCAGCAGTTTTGCATATTCATCCATGATCAATTCACCATCATCATTGATGGGGATGACCTTCAGGATGGCGCCTGTCTGTTCACACAGTAACTGCCACGGGACAATATTCGAGTGATGCTCCATTTCCGAGATAATGATCTCATCACCCTGGCCAAGCCTGGATCGACCGTAGCTCTGGGCGACGAGATTGATGGCTTCAGTGGCCCCGCGGACAAAAATGATCTCCTTGTCCGAGGCGGCATGGATAAAGGTACGCACCCTGGACCTGGCCTGTTCAAAAGCGGCCGTCGCTTTTGAACTCAGGGTATGTACACCACGGTGGATATTTGAATTGTATTCACGGTAATACTGATCCTGGGAGGTGATAACCTGTACAGGTTTTTGTGTCGTGGCGGCATTATCGAGATAGACCAGTGGCCTGCCGTTGACCCGCTGTTGCAGAATGGGGAAGTCGGCACGCAGCTTTTCCACATCAAGTCGCAATGGAGTGCTGTCTATCTTCAGGGCGCTGGTCATTACACAAACTCCCGTATCAATGACGCGTCCGGCAGGCGGCCTATGACACTGTATTCAAGCCGGTCACGGACAGGCTGGAGGGTGATGCGGCGGATGACATCATCAGCAAAGGCATAGGTCAGCAGGCTGCGTGCGGTTTCTTCATCAATGGCGCGTGAGCGGAGATAAAACAGCATATTTTCATCCAGCTGCCCGACCGTCGCGCCATGACTGCACTTGACATCGTTGGCATAGATCTCCAGTTCCGGCTTGGTATCCACCTCGGCATTATCGGACAGCAAGAGATTGGCATTGGACTGCCTGGCGTCTGTCTTCTGCGCATTTTTGTGGACGATAATCTTGCCATTGAAAACACCACGGGCATGACCATCCAGCACACCACGATAATATTCTTCGCTGCGTGTGTTCGGTTGCAGGTGATTGACCAGGGTGTGATTATCGACATGTTGCCGATCACCAGCCATATATAATCCATTCAGGATGGTCTCGGAGCCGTTGCCCCCGAGCGTTGCCGTGATGTCATTGCGGACAAGGGCACCACCCAGGGAAATCGAATGGGATACATAGCGGCTGTCTTTCTGCTGTGTTACATGGGTGCTGCCGATGTGGAAGCTGCGTTCCGACTCCTGCTGTATCTTGTAGTGTTCGAGGGACGCACCCTCACCGGCAAGGATCTCCGTGACGGTATTGGTAAAGTATTCAGCCTTATCCAGCCCGATATAGCTTTCAATAAGAGTGGCCCGGCTATTTGCACCCAGGATCACCAGATTACGCGGGTGCGAGACCAGTGTCTGATCCTGCCGGTTTGAAATGTAAAGCAGGTTTACCGGTTTTTCGATGACCGCATTCGCCGGGATCACCAGCAATGTGCCATCTGTCAAGAATGCGGTATTCAGGGCCGTGAAGGCGTAGTTATCGTTATCCGCATAGCGGTTGAGATGTTCTCGTACGGTCGCACTTGGGTTTGGTAACGATCGGCCGAGGCTTTCTACCATCACACCTGCGGGCAGTCCCTCCAGCCGGGTATGGGTCGGTGAAAACTGGCCGTTGATAAAGATCAACTCATAACAATCCAGCCCCTTGATGCGGACCGCATCCAGCCGGTGGTGTTCAATTGTGTTGTGACGGGCATCGGCGGTGATGAATCCGGTCCTGGCGAGGGCACCGATATCGGTATATTTCCAGTTTTCCTGCCGGGTTGTCGGCAGGCCGTTATTGCGGAATTTTTCCAGCGCGGCCAGGCCCTGTTCCTGTAACCAGGGGGTATTGTTACTGGCCTCGCGCCGGTGATATTCCGCCAGGTAATGATGGATTGCAGTCCCGTTCATGCTGCCACGGTCTCCTGTTTCACCCAGTCGTAACCTTTTTCCTCCAGTTGCAGCGCCAGATTGCGATCACCGGATTTGATGATTTTTCCATCGGCAAGCACGTGCACAAAATCGGGGACGATGTAACCCAGTAAACGTTGATAGTGAGTCACAAGAACAATGGCCCGTTCCCGGTTGCGCAACTGATTGATGCCCCCGGCAACAATTTTCAACGCATCGATATCGAGACCGGAGTCCGTTTCGTCCAGTATGGCCAGGGCCGGTTCCAGAACGGCCATCTGAAAGATCTCGTTGCGTTTTTTCTCCCCCCCGGAAAAACCTTCATTGACGGAACGACTCATCAGATCATCCTTCATTGCCACTACCTTCATCCTGTCCCTGACCAGGGCGAGGAATTCGACGGCATCCAGTTCAGGTTCACCCCGGTGTTTACGTACCGCATTCAGCGCGGCCTTGAGCAGATAGATATTGTTGACGCCGGGGATTTCGACCGGATATTGGAATGCGAGAAAGATGCCCTCCCGGGCCCGTATTTCCGGGGCCATTTTGCTCAGGTCCTGACCGTTATACAGGATTGTACCCTGGGTGATCTCATAGCCATCACGACCGGCAAGAACATTGGCCAGGGTACTCTTGCCTGAACCGTTCGGTCCCATAATGGCGTGGACCTCACCGGTATTCACTGCAAGGTCGATCCCTTTCAGGATCTCCTTGCCATCGACGGTGGCATGTAAATTTTTTATTTGTAACATTTTGTCAGTAGTCACTTGTCAGTAGTCAGTAGTCATTGGTCATTCGTTACTGGTCACTGGTATTACAAATGACTACTGACCAATGACCAATGACAATTGACCAATAACCATTTTCTTATCCGATGGCCCCTTCCAGCGTTATGCCCAGTAATTTTTGTGCCTCGACGGCAAATTCCATGGGCAGTTCCCTGAATACTTCCTTGCAGAAACCATTGACGATCATATTGACGGCGTCTTCTTCCGATATGCCCCGTTGCAGGCAGTAAAACAACTGATCATCACTGATCTTCGAGGTGGTTGCCTCGTGCTCGACCTTTGCGCTTGAATTTCTGGTCTCAATATAGGGAAAGGTGTGGGCACCACATTGATCGCCCATGAGCAGTGAATCGCACCGGGTATAGTTGCGTGCATTCTCGGCACCCTTGCCGATCCTGACCAGCCCCCGGTAGGCATTCTGTCCATGCCGGGCCGAGATGCCTTTTGAAATGATCGTGCTTTTTGTATTTTTACCGATGTGGATCATCTTGGTGCCGGTATCGGCCTGCTGGTAGTTGTTGGTCACCGCGACCGAATAGAACTCACCGACGGAATGGTCACCCCGCAGGATACAACTCGGGTATTTCCAGGTGATGGCGGAACCGGTTTCCACCTGGGTCCAGGAGATCCTGGAATGATTGCCACGGCAATCGCCGCGCTTGGTGACAAAATTGTAGATCCCGCCCTTGCCGTTCTCGTCACCGGGATACCAGTTCTGCACGGTGGAATATTTGATCCGGGCATTTTCCAGGGCGATCAATTCGACCACGGCGGCATGCAGCTGGTTCTCGTCCCGCATCGGTGCGGTACATCCTTCCAGGTAGCTGACGTAGCTGCCTTCATCGGCGATGATCAGGGTGCGTTCGAACTGACCTGTATTCGAGGCATTGATGCGGAAGTAGGTGGACAACTCCATCGGGCAGCGTACACCCTTCGGGACATAACAAAAGGAACCGTCCGTGAACACGGCAGAATTCAGGGCGGCAAAAAAATTATCCGAGGTCGGCACGACAGTTCCGAGATATTGTCTCACCAGGTCGGGGTGGTTTTGTACGGCTTCTGAAAAGGAACCGAAGATGACACCTGCCTCGGCCAGTTTTTCCTTGAAGGTGGTGGCGACCGAGACACTGTCAAAAACGGCATCCACGGCAACACCTGCCAGCATCTTCTGTTCCTGCAGGGGGATTCCCAGTTTCGCATAGGTCTCCAGCAATTTCGGATCGACTTCATCCAGGTTTTTTGGGCCGGTCTTTTTTGATTTGGGGGCGGAGTAATAGGAGATGGACTGATAATTGATCGGTTCATGATGGACGTGTGCCCACCTGGGCTCTGTCATCTTCAGCCAGTGACGGTAGGCCTTGAGTCGCCATTCCAGCAGCCATTCCGGCTCCCCTTTTTTGTTCGAGATCAGTCGAATGACGTCTTCGTTCAGGCCCGGCGCCACCGTATCCGTATCCACATCCGTTACGAAACCATGTTCGTATTCAGTCTTGACCAGATTCTCAACTTGTTCGTTTTGTCCAGGCATACTCTTTCCAGGCTGGTCGTTATTGGATTGATTCCGTCACGTTGAAGCTTTCTCCACAGCCACAGGTCTCCTGTACATTGGGATTGCTGAATTTGAATCCTTCATTCAAACCGTTGCGAACATAATCCAGTTCGGTACCGGCCAGGTATTTCAGGCTCAATTCATCGATGATGATTTTCACGCCATTGGACTCAAAGGACTGATCGTGATCATTGATCGAGGTTGCCGCCTCAACGACATATTGATAACCGGAGCACCCGGCCGGTTTTATGCCGACACGAAGCCCCATATCGTTGTTATTTTTGTCCAGGAAACGCCGGATGTGACTGGCCGCCCTGTCCGTTAATGTGATGGTTGACGCTGTCATGGTGCACTCGATTTCATCCTTAAATTTATATCTGCGAGTTGTATCTGCGAGACCAGAAGCTCCTGGCGTTTGGAAACCTGCCTGACCATATGTCTCTGGATTATCTCGGCGAGTGTGATCTTGTTTAAAAATTCCGAGACATGCCGATTCAGTTCCATCCAGAGGTCATGGGTCAGGCAACGAAGCTCTCCCTGGCAATTCTGCTGGCCGCCACAGCGGGTTACGTCAATGGACTCATCCACCGAGTAGATCACCCTGGCTACGGTGATGTCACTGGCCAGTATTGCCAGGCGATAGCCGCCACCGGGTCCCCGGGAACTCTCGACCAGCCCGTGTTTCCGTAACTTGGTAAAAAGTTGCTCCAGATAATACAGGGAGATGTCCTGCCGTCTGGCAATATCCGCCAGCGTAATCGGGCCATCTGTATCGTGCAGGGCCAGATCCAGCATGGCGGTTACCGCATAACGGCCTTTGGTCGTGAGTTTCATCGTTGTATTTCTGCCATCGGGTCAGTGCTATCTGGCAGCAATAATTACATAACAGACTAATTTAGTCAAGTATTAGGCCGGAGGGCAGCTACCCTGCAGGAGTATTTTGTTAACTAATTGATTACAGGCTAGTTAATGATGGAAAGTGGGTTATCGATCCTCCTTGCGGGAGCTTATTTCTTCTACCCTCTTTTGCAATGCCTCCATCTGCTCATTCACCTGATGCATATGATCCAGCATGCTGTCGAGGGCATTCTGGATCGGGTCGGGCATGTCCTTTCTCTCTCCATAGGCTTCAAAGCCGATCTTCCTCGCCATGGCCTCGCGCTGTGCTGTTTTATCGTCTTTCTCTTTTTTCACAATCACATGGCCGGGTACGCCCACCACCGTTGCCCCCGGTGGTACGTCCTTTACCACGACCGCGTTGCAACCGATGTGTGCCCCGTCACTGACGGTAATAGGCCCGAGCACCTTGGCACCTGCCCCGATCACAACATTATTCTTCAGGGTGGGATGGCGTTTGCCCTTGTTCCAGGTCGTACCGCCCAGGGTCACGCCATGATAGATCGATACATCATCTCCGATCTCGGAGGTCTCGCCGATGACAATACCCATGCCGTGATCGATAAAGAAGCGGCGGCCGATGGTTGCCCCCGGATGGATCTCGACACCGGTGACAAAGCGTGTGAGGTGTGCACAGAGACGTGCCAGCAGTGTAAGTTTTCTGGTCCACAGCCAGTGATTGAGGCGATGCAACAGGATCGCATGCAGACCGGGGCAACAGGTCAGGGTTTCCAGGGCAGAGCGCGCGGCCGGGTCCCGATCGAATACGACCTGGATATCTTCTTTCAGGGTGTCGAACATGGTTAGAACCTATCTCAAAATTGCTGTGCTTGCCAATACTGCGTTAAAAAAGGGCTCAAAATGCTCATTTACACCCGTGTAAACTGCGCTTTTTTACTTCGGGCCAGCTAAAGCTGTTCAAAATCGTTGACGAATAACCTCCCTGTAATTCGCCTTCCCGGCGATTTTGTCGCCCCTTGTTGCCTGGTCTTGCCGGCGCTCGCCAATCTTGAGACAGGTTCCAGTCATGCATCTGCCAACTGTCTGATCCGTACATGCTGCCCCTTCAACCTTGAGATTGCCGCTGCTGTCTCTTCGAGACGTTCCCGTTCCTTCCTGACGACCTCTTCCGGTGCGCGTGCGACGAAATTGCTGTTTCCCAGTTTTTTTCGGATACGGTCTTCGTCCGCATTCAGTCTGTCGAGTTCTTTTTCGAGTCTTTCCAGTTCCGCCTTCAGGTCAATGAGATCGGCCAGTGGCACCAGCAAGGTCATGGCGCCTGCCAGTGCGACTACGGCATCGTCGGGCTCGGTCACGATCTCCTTGATGGATTCGATTCTGGCAAGTGTCTTTATATAGGCACTGTTTTTTGTAAGCCAGGTTCTTTCCAGCTCCGAGCCCCCCTTCACCTGTACCGCCAGGGGTTTGCCGGGGGCAATATCCCGTTCGGCGCGGATACGGCGGACGCCGAGGATACAGGCCCGGACCCATTCCATTTCCGGCAGTGCTGTTTCATCCCGCTCCAGTTCTGAGGTGCCTGGCCAGGCCTGCAGCATGATCGTGTCGCCTTTCCGGTCCAGGATCGGGGCCACCCGCTGCCAGAGTTCTTCCGTGATAAAGGGTATGAAGGGATGCATCAGTCGTAACAGTATTTCAAGTACACTGACCAGGGTCTGCAAGGTGCCGCGCCTGGCGATTTCCGATACGCCGGGTCCGCTCAATGTTGTTTTTGAAAGTTCCAGATACCAGTCGCAATACTCGTCCCAGGTAAATTCATAGATGGCCTGGGCAGCCAGGTCAAACCGGTATGTCCGCATCCCTTCTGTCACCTGCTCAACGGCATGTGCCAGTCGTGTTGTTATCCAGCGTTCGGCGAGGCCATATTCTGCTGTGCCCTTGTTCATATCGATGGTCTGGTTTTCAACACTCATCAACACATAACGCGCGGCGTTCCAGAGTTTGTTACAGAAGTTACGGTAACCCTGGATCCGGCCTACATCAAACCGTATGTCACGCCCCTGGGTTGCCAGCGAGGCAAAGGTAAAACGCAGGGAGTCGGTTCCATAGGAGGCTATTCCATCAGGAAAATGTTTGCGCGTGAGCTTTTCGATCCTGGGGGCATCCTGCGGGTGCATCAACCCGGTAGTGCGCTTCTGCACCAGCGCCTCCAGGTCGATGCCGTCGATGAGGTCCAGCGGGTCCAGTATGTTTCCTTTCGACTTGGACATCTTCTGGCCTTCCGAGTCGCGTATCAGGCCATGGATATAGACTTCCCGGAAGGGGACATCGCCCATAAACTTCAGGCCCATCATGATCATACGTGCGACCCAGAAGAAAATAATGTCAAAGCCCGTTACCAGCACGCTGGTGGGATAAAAGGCCTGTAACTCCGCTGTATTGCCGGGCCAGCCCAGGGTGGAAAAGGGCCAGAGGGCCGAGGAAAACCAGGTATCCAGGACATCCGGGTCCTGATCCAGTGTGATCTGTTCACCCAGCTTGTATTTCTGCCGGACCGCCTGTTCATCGTGGCCGACGTAGATATTGCCATCTTGATCGTACCAGGCGGGTATACGATGGCCCCACCAGAGCTGGCGGCTGATGCACCAGTCTTCAATATTGCGCATCCATTCAAAATAGGTCCGGGACCAGTTGTCCGGGACAAACCGGATCGCCCCTGTTTCAACGGCGCGGATCGCGGGTTCAGCCAGTGGCTGTATTTTGACGTACCACTGATCCGTCAGGTAGGGCTCGACCACGGCATGGGAGCGATCCCCGCGCGGCACCATCAGTTTATGGGGTTCGATTTTTTCCAGCAGTCCCTGGGCCTCAAGGTCGGCCACGATCTGCCTGCGCGCTTCAAATCGATCCAGTCCCTGATAGGCCATTGGTGCATTATCATTAATACGTGCATCTATGGTGAAGATGTTCAGTAGCGCCAGATCATGTCGCTGTCCGACGGCATAGTCGTTGAAGTCATGGGCCGGGGTGATCTTGACACAGCCCGTACCGAATTCCGGGTCCACATAGTCATCGGCGATGATCGGGATGGTGCGGTTGGCCAGCGGCAGTCTGAGCTCCTGGCCGATCCAGTCCCGATAGCGTTCATCATCCGGATGTACCGCCACCGCGGCATCCCCCAGCATGGTTTCGGGCCGGGTGGTGGCGACGACCACAAAACCTTTGCCGTCTGCGCGCGGATAGCGCATATGCCAGAGCTGGCCATCCTCCTCGGCAGAGATGACCTCCAGATCGGAAATCGCGGTATGCAGGACCGGATCCCAGTTGACAAGGCGCTTGCCGCGATAGATCAATCCCTCGTCGTAGAGACGGATAAACACCTCCGTGACGGCTGCGGATAAACCCTCGTCCAGGGTGAAGCGCTCGCGTGACCAGTCCATGGAAGTGCCGAGGCGTCGTGATTGCCGGGTGATCGTATTGCCGGAGGTCTCCTTCCATTGCCACACGGCCTCCGTGAACCTTTCCCGGCCCAGTTCATGGCGTGTTGTATTTTTTATCTCCAGCTGGCGCTCCACCACCATTTGCGTGGCAATGCCGGCGTGATCTGTCCCGCACTGCCAGAGGGTGTTGAAACCGCTCATGCGATGGTAGCGGATGAGCACGTCCATCAGGGTTTGCTGAAAGGCGTGACCCATATGCAGGCTGCCGGTGACATTGGGCGGCGGCAGCATAATGCAGTAGGCAGGACCGGTTGCGGTGGGGGCAAAGTAGCCTTTTTCCTCCCAGTCCCGGTACCAGCCGGTTTCAATTATCTGCGGATTGTATGTTTTTTCCATGAAGCTGATTTTGTGAGGTGCATCCTGTCCCCGGCGCTGTATATTGAATCTTGCAACCGGTGATCAATGAAAACAGTGGCAGTCAGTAATTCTGGAACAGCCGTGAATATGAGGGCCGGTTTTATCGATCACTGTCCCTGTCTGTTCCACGCCGGTAGTGTTTTTCCGGGCCGGACTTTTCATCAATATCAAGCGGGTATTGCCCGCCCTGGTTTTGGGTCAAGTCCGTCATCAGCGTTGTTTTTATTTCTTTCATTATACTGTGTTTCAGGAGTTTGATTAATGCCTCCAGATCATTGTTGATCTGTTTATCCAGTTTGTTGATGATTTCTGCTATGCGATCTTCATCCGGGGCACGACCGTTACCAGGTTCAAAAATATCATTATCATCGTTCTGTGTATGACCTGCATTTTCCAGTGATATAACCTCATCCAGGACCGGTATCACGTCCTGACTGGACTTGTCTGATGGCTTGCCTGATTCCTTTTCCCTGAGCAAGGTCTCGAGTTCATCAATCCTGTTTCTCAGGGACGCGACCGTATTCTCGATACCGGGGGTTACCGGCCTGTATGGTTTTTCAGTCATGGACGCTATCTATGGAATGTTGATGCATATCACAACCAAGGACACGATAATGGCGATAGCGTTCCCGTGCCTGTTGCCGCCTTGCCTGATCGCCCGCAACGATTTCGATGATCCTGGCAAACTCAGTGGCAAAGGCGGGGACAGCCGGCGTTAAACTAAGCATGACCTGTTTGCCCTGCGGGTGTGTATCCTGCCAACCGATGACGATAGGGTTCTCATTCTGCCCATCCTCTGCCGCGAGGGAATGTGGAAGGAAGCTGCTGTCCCTGAAGGTCCAGAGCAGGTCATCAAACCGCTCAGCCTCGGTCCTGGACGCGGTGTGCACATAGATCTGATTACCCTGTGTCCACGCCTTGTTGATCAACTTGCAGGCAAAACGTTCCGGGCTGGTGTTGTTATCCGTGAGTACATAAAAATCAACCTGTGGCATAGTTCAAATCGCGTCCGCCGTCCGGTCTCAGCTGCATTTGTCCAGGAGATATTGCATCAACAGGGGGACCGGTCTGCCGGTTGCTCCCTTGTCTTTTCCGGAGGTCCAGGCGGTACCGGCGATATCCAGATGTGCCCATTCGAATTTACCTGCAAACCTGGACAGGAAACAGGCGGCCGTGATCGTGCCGGCATCCCGGCCACCGATATTGGCCAGGTCGGCAAACGGGCTTTTCAGTTGCGCCTGGTATTCTTCCCAGAGGGGTAATTGCCACGCCCGATCACCGCTGGTTTCGCCTGCATTCAGCAGGTCCCTTGCCAGTGCATTATGGTTGCTCAGCAAACCGGTTGCGTGTCTCCCCAGGGCGATAACGCAGGCACCGGTCAGGGTGGCGATATCGATGACAATTTCAGGATTGAACCTTTCACTGTAGGTCAGGGCATCACACAGGATCAGCCTGCCCTCGGCATCGGTATTCAGGACCTCGACGGTCTGTCC
The DNA here is from genome assembly GCA_001802375.1 of Gammaproteobacteria bacterium RBG_16_51_14. Classification (GTDB taxonomy): domain Bacteria; phylum Pseudomonadota; class Gammaproteobacteria; order Eutrophobiales; family Eutrophobiaceae; genus RBG-16-51-14. The sequence continues at coordinate 12,195 of MGXK01000073.1, read as the reverse complement.
CGACAAACTGGTAATGATGTCGCCTGGTTTGGTTGCCGAACCACCCGGCATGTTCTCTGTTGCCGGGATGATCCCGACGATATGCAGCGGTAATGCCAGCCTGGCCACAGCATAAAGTGTCCCAAGGACGGCAGCTGCGCCACACATGTCATATTTCATCTCATCCATATCGAGGGCGGGTTTGATGGAAATACCACCCGTGTCGAAAGTGACCCCCTTGCCGATGAGCACGATCGGTTTGCTGTTCTTTTTTGCGCCTTTATATTCAATCGTGATCAATTTCGCCGGTTCATGGGTCCCCCGGGCGACGGAAAGCAGGGTGTGCATGCCCATTTTTTTCATTTCCGCCTCATCATGGACCTTGACCTGGATAAGGTCACTGAGCTTGACCAGTTGCCGTGCCTGGCCGGCAAGATAGCCGGGGGTACAGATATTGGCTGGCCTGTTGGCCAGGTCACGGGTCAGTTTCATCCCGGTTGCGATGGCCTGGCCTTCGGTAATGGCGCGCTCGCCTGGCGGGAGTTCGCGCCGGGTGGGCACGGTAAATATGATTTTCCGTAAGGGTCTGCGGGTTACATTTTTTTTTGTCTTCAACTCATCGAATCTGTACAGTGTGTCCCCGGTCACCAGTACTGCCTGCTTGATCTTCCAGTAATAATCACGTCCCTTGATATTCAGATCGGTGAGGTAACTGACTGCCTCCATGGAACCCGTCTGGTTCAGGCAGCGGATGCTGTAAGCGATCACCTTCCGGTATTCGCGTTCATTCATGTCCCGTTCACGGCCACAGCCGATCAGCAGGACCCGATCGGCAATCATGCCGGGGACATTATGCAGCAGCAGCATCTGTCCGGCTTTGCCTTCAATATCACCGCGCCGGATCAGGTTTGAAATATATTTATTACTGATATCGTCGACCGCCTTGGCCGCGGCTGAAAGACGGCGGGTTTCAGATATCCCGACAATAACACATGCCGTGCGCTGTTTTTCCGGGTTGCCGCTTTTAATACCGAATTCCATACTTGCTCCATTGCAGACCCTGGCCATGCCAGGATGAGTGATGTTACGGCCTTAGGTTGCCTGCGGTGGTATCTTGTTTACACTGCGCAGGGAAACCTTTCATGCACGGGAATTGCCGTGTTCCTGTACTATGTCAATAGTGAAGTTTTCTGCCTGTTTTTGTCAAAAGCAACTGAAAACGCCTGTTTTTTTATTTTTGCAAAGTGTATGCATTTATGGCAAAAGACGCAAAACATGAATGATGAACCGGGTGTCAGACATTGATTATCGAGCGATATATCTACCGTGAAATCTTTCAGAAGCTGGTCTGGATTCTGGGACTGCTGATCCTGATCGTGGCAAGCAAGAAATTTGTGGATTATCTGGCGGAGGCCGCGGCAGGCAAGCTGGCCGGTGAACTCGTGCTTCGCATATTCTGGATGAATACACTGGCAGGCCTGCCGAAGCTGCTGCCGGTATCCATCTTTATTGCGGTGATACTTGGATTTTCCCGCCTGGCGCGGGACAGGGAACTTGTCTCCCTGTCAGCAGCCGGGATAGGCCGGCAGTTCCAGCTGCAGACAACGGTGCGCTTCACACTGATATTTTGCATTGCCGTCATTGCCGTCGTGTTCTATCTGGCGCCCTGGGCCGAAGGCAATGTCCAGCGCCTGAAACAACAGGCAGAACAGGAATCCGATATTACCGGTATTACCGCAGGACAATTCAAGGAGTTCAGCAAGGGGGATCGTGTTGTCTATGTCGAGGGACTGTCGGCCGACAAAACGGAGATGAATAATATCTTCCTGCAGGTGCGCCAGAATAACAAGCTGGGTGTACTCACGTCTGACAAGGCGAGGTTCAGGACGGATGAGAAATCAGGTAACCGTTTTATCCTGTTTGAGGACGGCAGGCGTTATGTGGGCAAACCAGGCATGCAGGATTACGAGGTCACCAGTTACAAGACCTATGCCATCCTCATCGAAACAGGAACTACGGACAGCATCGAAACCAAGCTGGTGGCGGTACCAACCAGAGAACTCCTGGGCTCTGCTTCGCCGATGTACAAGGCCGAATTGCAATGGCGCATCTCTTCGGTAATTGCCTGTGTCCTGCTGTCACTCCTGGCAGTGATGCTGAACCAGTTTGCACCGGGGGAAAGGCGGTATGCGCCTTTTTTAATCGCCATCCTGAGCTATTTTATCTACAGCAACCTGTTAGGCATATCAAAGACCCTGCTGAAACGTGATGTTATCCCGTCATTCCTGGGTCTGTGGTGGGTGCATGTCCTGATGATTCTGGTGATTGTCGTTCTCTATTACTTACCGTCACTCTGGACCTGGCGCAGGCGAAATACAAACCAGCAGATACTCCCGGCGGAACAATGAGAATACTTGACCGTTATATCGGCAAGACCCTGTTGCGTACAACGCTGATTGCCCTGCTGGTCCTGATGGCGATATTTGCCTTCTTCTCCCTGATTGATCAACTGGAAGAAACCGGCAGGGGACACTATGGCCTGCTCCAGGCCATTGAATATGTCGTTCTGACCATGCCGCGACTTGCCTGCGAATTGTTTCCGATTGCCGCTGTCATCGGCAGTATGGCCGCTATCGGGCTATTGATAAGGAGCGGTGAACTGACGGTGATACGCGCTGCCGGGGTATCGCAACTACGCATTGCCTATGCCCTGTGCAAGACCGGTCTGTTACTGGCATTGATCACTGTGGTGATTGGTGAACTGGTTGCCCCTATTTGTGAACAGGCTGCACAACATCGGCGCTCGATTGCGCTGACGGAACAAATCGCACTCAAGACAAAATATGGTTTCTGGTCACGGGATGGTCACAGTTACATCAACATCCGGAAGATCCTGCCCGGTGATCGGATTGAAGATATCTATATCTATGAGTTCGACGAGGAAGATCGTCTGTTTTCCAGCACGTATGCCAGGGAAGCAGAGTATACGGATGAACAATGGTTATTACATGATATCGTGCAGACCAGGCTCAGCGAGGACAAGGCAACGAGTTACCGGATGAAGCTCGCCGCCTGGGATGCGCTGCTCAATCCCGAAATGATCAATCTGGTTACCATCAAGCCTGATTACCTGTCATTTTGGGGTCTGGTCAGCTATATCGGTTACCTGAGTAAGAACGGGCAGAACAGCCAGCTCTACGAGCAGGCCCTGTGGTCCAAGATCATCAATCCGTTCTCCATTATCGCGATGATCCTGCTTGCACTCCCCATCGTCAGGAGGGGTTCACAGATCCCCGCCGTTGGTCAGAAGATCTTCATCGGGGCGCTGATCGGCATCATCTTCCATACGGGCAACCAGGTTGCCGGCCATCTCGGTGT
>MGXK01000073.1:0-8727 GCA_001802375.1 Gammaproteobacteria bacterium RBG_16_51_14 | reverse complement strand
CACCTTCTGCAATCCCGCGCAAAGGTACCGCTTCAATCTCGGCAGTGATCGAATAACGTTTGGTCCCAGGATATACGACGACTATACGTTGCAGATGTAAATCCTCCAACGCAATACGCATCGACGGTGTCATCTTCGGCGCATCGGTGCGTTTACACTCAATACCGGATAATTTGCCATCTTTGCGCACAATCAGATCAATCTCGGCGCCCTGATGAGTCGCCCAGAAATAAGCCTCATCCGGTTGTACGACATCGAGGACCTCTTCAAGCACATAGCCTTCCCAGGATGCGCCCGCCTTGGGGTGTGTCAGCAGGTCTTTTTTGGTCTGGATACCAAGCAACTGATGCAGCAAACCGGAATCACGCAAATATATTTTAGGCGCCTTCACCTGCCGCTTGCGCACATTCGCATGCCACGGCTGCAACTGCCGCACCATAAACGCATCAGTGAGCAGATCGAGATAACGGCGCGTGGTGGATTCACTGACACCCATCGCGCGTGCCGGTTCAGCCGCATTCCAGATCTGTCCATGGTAGTGCGCGAGCATGGTCCAGAACCGCCATAGCGCCGCTGCCGGTGTTCTCACACCCCATTGGGGCAAATCCCGTTCCAGCAAGGTCTGAATGAAATTTTTACGCCAGACCGAGCTGCCCTTATCATTGGCCGCCAGCCAGGACAACGGAAATCCGCCGCGCAACCAATGCCGCTCAAGCGCCGGATTACCCAGTTCTTTCAGACTGAAACCACGCATGGACAAGGTTTCTGTCCGGCCTGCCAGCGTCTCCGAAGACTGACGCAGCAAATCGCCGGAGGCACTGCCGAGGATCAGGAATTTCCCGCCAAATTTCTTACTGTCTACCAACACCCTGAGCACGGGAAACAGATCGGGCCGGCGTTGCACTTCATCAATGACCACCAGACCTGTTAACTCCCCCAGCGCCGTCATCGGCTCCTCCAGTCGGGCCAGACTTGCCGGGTCTTCCAGGTCAAAATAATTGGCCGAGTCTTCCGGTAAAAACTCACGAGCCAGGGTTGTTTTTCCGCACTGGCGCGGACCAATCAGCGTCACAATCCGGCTGCGGGCAAGCGCCGTCTTGATGCTTCTTATCCAGGCAGGTCTTTCAATCATGGCGCCATGATACCATGAAACTCCATCATCAATAACTCATTTTTCATGGTAAATGGGTTTGCCTGCTTCCCCCGGGATCGGGGCATGGCATTTAGAAAGATTGGGGTCTTGAATCTTGCTTACTAAAAATTCATTCATCTTTGAATTCAAGTTTCAAGACTTGGCATTGGATATTCGGTAATTTGTCACTTGATCATTGACCAATGGCTACTGACCAATGACTAATAATGATATTGGCGCTCCCTAGGGGACTCGAACCCCTGTTTTCGCCGTGAGAGGGCAACGTCCTGGGCCACTAGACGAAGGGAGCGTGTTTAATCATTATATCTCTACCGGGTTCTCACCCCCAACGGGGGTTACTCGGTACGTCCTGGGCCACCAGGCGAAGGAGCAGATTGGTTTGTTATCCTGTAGATTGGGTTATTATACGTAGGTACTGGCAACCCTCAAACTAATTGTGATTTTCAATTGCTGATGTTTTCTTCATAAATAGTAAATACATTCAATGAATACCGCTAACCAAAGTGACCGGATTACGCGCATACCAGTGAAACCGGTGGTCATCCCACGGGACAAACACATAATATCCCGCTCCAGCATCAGCGATAATGCCCTCAAGGTCCTGTACCGCCTGAAGAACGCCGGATACAAGGCGTTTCTGGTGGGTGGCAGCGTCAGGGACCTATTGCTCGGCAGGGAACCCAAGGATTTTGATGTCGTGACCGACGCCCGGCCTGAACAGATCCGGGAATTGTTCAGGAATTGCCATTTGATCGGTCGGCGTTTCCGTCTGGCCCATGTCCGTTTCGGACTCGAGATTATCGAGGTATCGACCTTTCGCGCGTCACACAATGTGACTGCTGACGATGATGGGCATAGTAAAGATGGCAGGATCCTTCGCGACAACGTTTATGGTGATATTGATGATGATGTATGGCGCCGTGATTTCACCGTTAACGCCCTGTTTTACAATATCGAGGATTTCACGGTGCTGGATTATGTCGGTGCGATGCAGGATATTACTGACGGGCAGTTACGACTGATTGGTGATCCGGTACAGCGTTTTACCGAAGACCCGGTGCGCCTGCTGCGTGCCGTCCGGTTTGCCGTCAAGCTGGGATTCCGGATACATCCACAGGCGGAGCAGTCAATCCATCAACTCGGCCATCTCCTGGAAGAAATTCCACCTGCGCGTCTGTTCGAAGAGGTACTCAAGTTGTTCATGGGGGGTTATGCATTGCAGACCTTCGAGATGCTTCGGCATTATGACCTGTTCAAATATCTTTTTCCGCAGACGGAACGGATACTCAACGAGGAAGAAGGTGGTTTCCCGCATATGTTCCTCATCCAGGCACTGAAAAATACTGATCAGCGCATTTCGGAAGAAAAAACCGTGAATCCGGCCTTCCTGCTGGCAGCATTGTTATGGGAGCCTCTACAGAAACTGGCGAATGATTGTATGGCAAACGGCCTGTCAGAAATGGAATCCATCCAGCTTGCAGGTGACAGTGTCATATCCAGACAGATTTCCGGTACAGCCATGCCGCGTCGATTTACCCAGATTGCCAGGGAGATCTGGTCATTGCAGCCGCGGTTGAAAAACAGAACCCCGAAAAGGGTACTTCGTTTAACCGAACATCCACGTTTCCGCGCCGCCTATGATTTTCTCCTGTTGCGGGCCCAGGCCGGGGAGGCCATTCAGGACCTGGCGGATTGGTGGACCGCTTATCTGGCCAAGACCGGGGACAAGGTGGAGGCCGATGCACAGAAGGCAAGACCGCATCCACCCCGGTTGCGTCGTCGGCGCCGGCGACGTGGCAGCGACAAGCCGCCGTCATCATAATGGTGACTGTCTTCGTTGCCATGGGCAGCAACCTGGGGCAGCCGCAACAACAATTGACCGATGCCCTGGCCTGCCTGGATGGCCTGGACGCTGTCCGTGTACTGAAGTGCTCTTCGTTTTATCGCAGCAAACCGGCAGGACCGCAGGACCAGCCGGACTATATTAACGCGGTGCTAAGGCTGGAAACGACACTGGCCCCGCTGGATCTTCTGGATCAGATGCAGGCGATTGAGACCCGTCAGGGGCGGATCCGTGGCGGGATCCGCTGGGGGCCGAGGACCCTGGATCTGGATCTACTGTTGTATGGGGATGCAGAGATTACGAATGAACGCCTGAGCGTTCCGCACCCCGAGTTGCAGAACCGCGATTTTGTTTTGATCCCGCTGGCCGAGATCGCCCCCGATCTGGTCATCCCGGGTCTCGGTCCTGTGTCCGTTCTCGTCGGCAGGACCAGACCTTCCGGACTGGAACGCCTGGCATGAAAAACGGTTACCCGGATTACATTGTCGTCGAGGGCCCGATCGGGGTTGGTAAAACGACGCTTGCCAAACGCCTGGCGGCAACATTTAACACGGATCTGATGCTGGAAATGCCGGTTGAAAATCCCTTTCTGCCCCGGTTTTACGCAAACCCGCGGGCCTTTGCCCTACCTACGCAGTTATATTTTCTGTTTCAGCGGGCAAGGCAGATTGAGGCATTAAAACAGACGGACCTGTTCCAGCCGGTGCAGGTGGCGGATTTTCTCATGGAGAAAGACAGGCTGTTTGCGAACATCACGCTGGATGATGAAGAGCTTGCCCTGTATCAGCAGGTCTACGAGCGATTAACACTGGAGGCGCCGGTGCCGGACCTGGTGATCTATCTGCAGGCACCGGTGGATGTGCTCATGCAGCGGGTCATGGAACGTGGCCATGACCATGAGAGGCTGATTGAAAAAAACTATCTGCAACGGGTTGCGGATGGCTATGTGGAATTTTTCTATCATTATGCAAAATCACCCCTGCTGATTGTGAATACGGTTGATTTTGATCTGGCCAATGGTGTAGATAACTACCATCTGTTGCTGGAACATATACAGCATCTCAAGCCGGGCAGGCATTATTTCAATCCAATAGAGCGATGAAAGACAAGGTCACCATAATACGTTTGCAGGAGATGAAACAGGCGCGGGAAAAGATCGCCAGCCTGACTGCCTATGATGCCGGTTTTGCCCGGATCCTGGATGAGGCCGGTGTCGATATCCTGCTGGTGGGGGATTCGCTGGGTATGGTCCTGCACGGCGATGAAACGACGCTCAGGGTCAGGATGGTGGACATGATTTACCATACGCGGCTGGTCAAGGCGGGGACCCGGCGCGCCATGATTATCGGTGATATGCCTTTCATGAGTTACACCACACCGGCCCAGGCACTGGGCAACGCGGCACGGCTCATGAGTGAAGGCGGGGCGGAGCTGGTCAAGCTGGAAGGCGGCCGCAGCCAGGTCGAAACGGTCAGTCACCTGGTCAACCAGGGCATACCCGTGTGTGCCCATCTGGGACTCACCCCACAGTCCATTCACAAGTTCGGTGGCTACCGGGTGCAGGGTCGTGACGATGCAAGTGCGGCACAGATACGGACGGATGCGAAGGCATTACGGGATGCCGGTGCCGCGCTGCTGGTACTGGAGTGCGTACCGCACCTGCTTGCGGCAGAGATTACAGCGGGTCTCGATATCCCGGTGATCGGTATTGGCGCAGGGGCTGACTGTGACGGCCAGGTCCTGGTGCTCTACGATATGCTGGGCATATCCGGCAGGCAACCCCGCTTTTCCCGCAATTACCTGGAGAACGCACAATCGATCCGTGTGGCGGTAAAGAACTATGTGGACGATGTAAAGGCAGGTCGTTTCCCGGCGGCAGAACACCAGTTTGAATGACCCGGATTTTTATACGAGGGGACCGGTCGGATGCAAACTATTTCACAGGTTTCGGAGCTGCGGGAACAGGTCAATAGCTGGCGCACCCGGGGCCAGACGATCGCCCTGGTGCCGACCATGGGAAATCTTCATGCAGGCCACCTGGCACTGGTTGCCAGGGGTATTGCTGAAGCGGATCGGGTCATCGTGTCGATATTTGTCAATCCGATCCAGTTTGTTGCCGGCGAGGATTACAAGGACTACCCGCGGACGGTCGGGCCTGATCTGGACAAGCTGGCCGGGATGGATACCGATCTGGTTTTTCTACCGGAGATGGATGAGATTTTTCCGGAGGGTCTGCGGGAACATACGAGGGTGACGGTGCCGGCACTGGATCAACTCCATTGCGGGGAATTCCGGCCCGGCCATTTTACCGGCGTTGCCACCATCGTGGTTAAACTGCTGAACCTGGTACAACCTGACGTGGCCATATTTGGAGAAAAGGATTATCAACAATTGCTGGTGATCAGACGCCTGGTAAGTGACCTGGCCATTCCCGTCAGGATTATCGGTTTCCCGATCGTTCGCGAACAGGATGGCCTGGCGATGAGTTCCCGCAATCACTACCTGAGTGAGGATGAACGCAAACAGGCCCCGCTGCTTTATGCAACGCTGAAGGCAATGGCGGATGCAATAATGGACGGGGGTTCCGATTATAAAATGCTGGAAGACCAGGCATTCAGGAGACTGCAACAATCCGGGTTCCGGCCGGAATATGTCCGTGTCTGTGATGCCGGGAATCTGGGTGAACCACGAAACAGCGATGTGGTTATCCTTGCCGCGGCCTGGCTGGGGAAGACGCGGATGATTGACAATATTGCAGTGCAACACTATGATTGAATGAAGGTATTGCATAAGACATAATGGTGCTACTTTGCAGGAATCAGGATGACATTATGAATATCACTGTACTCAAATCCAAATTACATCGGGCGTGTGTCACCCACTCCGAGCTGGAATATGACGGTTCCTGCGCCATCGATGGTCATCTGCTGGACAAGGCAGGCATCCACGAGTACGAACAGATCCACATGTACAATATCAATAATGGTGAGCGATTCATTACCTATGCCATCCGCGCCGAAAACAATTCAGGGATCATCTCCGTCAATGGTGCCGCCGCACATAAGGCCAATCCAGGCGACCGTGTCATTATCTGCAGCTATGGGTCCATCAGTGAAAACGAACTCAGTAAATACAAACCCGTCCTCATCTACCTGGACGAAAAGAACACCATCACCCGTATCAAGGATCACATCCCGGTCCAGGCAGCCTGACCGGGGTCGCTGATACCGTTTACTATCCCAGTTGACTCGGCCGTTTCTGCAGCTTTCTCTGCAGGGTGCGGCGGTGTATGCCCAGGCTGCGGGCCGCTGCTGAAATATTACCGTTACAGTCCGCCAGTATTTTCTGAATATACTCCCATTCCAGACGGTCCAGCGAGGTGCGTTTTTCCGTGACAGCAGCCTCCATGTTGCCTTTATCACGATGGAATGCAGAGACGATCTCATCGGCATCGGTCGGTTTGGTGAGATAATAAACGGCGCCGAGTTTGATCGCCTCGACTGCCGTTGCAATGCTGGCGTAGCCAGTCAGGACGACAATCCGTATTGCCTGATTCAATTTACATAATTCCGGGATCAATTCCAGTCCGGATGGGCCTGGCATGCGCAGATCGATAACGGCGTAATCCGGGACGAAGCCTGAAACAACGTCACGTGCGGTAGGGACATTACCGGCAGTGACGACTTCAAAATTACGCTTTATCAGGGCCTGGGCCAGGACCTCTGAGAAAATAACATCATCATCCACCAGCAGTAGTTTGTCTTTCCCGGTTTCCTTGCGCATCATGATGATCGATATGCCGATATTGGCGCCAGCGGTATTTGTATCTCGGCATGGGTGCCGCCTTCCGTGTGATTGTCAAGCCGTATGCTGCCGCCCAGGCGGAGCAAGGTGGTCTGTGCCAGGAATAATCCGATCCCAAGCCCCTCATCCGGTGGCTTGGTGGAAAAAATGGCATGGCCGATCTTATCGCGGGATTTTTCTGACATGCCATGACCGTCATCCCGGATTTCTATCCGCAGTGAGGTCGCATCCCATTGGCCGTCAATTTTTATGGCCCTGGATGAGGCATCTGCTGCATTGTTCAGTATATTGACAATGGCATGTGAAAGGGTCTGATCGGCAATGATTTCCGGGGCAGGGCCGACACCTTGCCACTGGAATTTTACATTCACGCCGGGTCGTAACTGGCGCCAGTCCTCTATGATCCCGTTCAGAAATTCGTCGACGGTAATCCTCTGGCCGGAATCGGCTTGTGTCTGTCCGGCATCAGAGGCCATGCGGGAAAGAATCGATTTACAGCGATCAATCTGCTTGCGCAGCAGCCTGAGGTCATGCACCAGCTTGTCCTGGCCTGCATATTCATGCTCGAGTTCCTTGGCGAGGACGGCCATGGTGGAGAGTGGTGTTCCCAGTTCATGTGCCGTTCCGGCGGCCAGCGTCCCCAGTGCCAGTATCCGCTCTGCCCGCATCGCCTCCTCCCTCGCCTCCGTCAGTGCCTGATCCTGTTTCCGTAAGGTCCTGGCAATGCGGGAAACAAAATAGGCCACGAGACCGCCACTCAACATGAAACCGTACCACATCCCCCAGATATGCAATTGCACATTATTGTGAAGCGATTGATCGTTACCAAGCGGGACATGATAAAACATGAGCAGGGTGTAGCCGGATATGGCTGCCAATGAAATCACTGTTGTGTGGACAGGCCGCAGACTTGCTGCCGCAAAGGTGATGGGGAGAATAAACAATGAGATGAACGGGTTTACCGATCCGCCCGTAAAATAAATCAGGGTCGTGAGGGCAGAAACATCCATCATCAATTGGGTGAAAAATATTTTTTCCGAAATAGTTCTCCGGTTCTGAAAGCGGTGCCATGAAATGATGGTGAAAAGCCCCAGCAATGAAATAATAATAATGACGGGAACCAGGGGCAGCTTGATTGAAAAATAATGCTGCATGAAAACCAGCGCCAGCACCTGTCCGCCAATGGCAATCGAACGTATCAACAGCAGGTATTTGAGGTTCAGGTGCATATCTTGTCGAATCCTGACGGCAGGGCATGGTCCAGTTTCATTATAGCGATTTGAACAGCTGCGGAAAGCTGCGTGTTGTTGGTTGTCAGTTGTTGGTGGCGGGTTGTTGGTTGTCACTGGTCACTGGTCATTGGTCAAAAGACAACTGACAAGTGACTGCTGACAATTCTGCCAACTGACCACTGACTACTGACAACTGACAACTGACAACTGACAAAAGGGTTACTGCCCGCCCTTTTCCCCGTTGATCATTTCCTTTAATGAGGCAAAGGGTTTATGGGTGGATACTGGACCCGGTTGTTTTTCCAGTATGGCCCCGGCAGCCGCTGCCTGTTCCAGGTAGCGCTGGTGTTCGTTATCGTGGCAGTAGATACACAGGTTTTCCCAGTTACTGCCATCCGCAGGGTTATTGTCGTGATTGTGATCCTTGTGGTGCACGGTCAATTCATGCAGGTTCCCGCGGGTAAACTCACGGCCGCAGCGTGCACAGACCCAGGGATGGATCTTCAATGACTGTTCCCGGTAACCCTGTTCCCGCTTTTCCCTGGTCTTGAGTGCATCGGCAACCACCCGATCGAGACGGTTACTGTTGCCCCGGTCGTCCGTGGATATTGCAGATGCCTGTTTTTTGTCCGGATCGAGACGGTTACTGTTGCCCCGGTCGTCCGTGGATATTGCAGATGCCTGTTTTTTGTCCG
>MGXK01000072.1:6380-6522 GCA_001802375.1 Gammaproteobacteria bacterium RBG_16_51_14 | reverse complement strand
CGCAGGGCTTTGAATAAATGGAAGCCATTGCCCTGGTAGCAGCGACTCTTTTCACAACGAGCGGTTGAGCAAAGAGCACACGAACCTTTGAGGAGAACAATCATGGCATCGGACAAGGCTTTCCAGGAGAGATCAGTCCGGA
>MGXK01000072.1:5801-6301 GCA_001802375.1 Gammaproteobacteria bacterium RBG_16_51_14 | reverse complement strand
GCGTTGCCGTGAGCGGAATGTCGAGCTTGTCGAGGTGGATCTTCGCTGGGGCATCACCGACGAGCAGAAGGCAGAAGGCAAGGTGCTGCCTACCTGCCTGTCAGAGATAGAACGCTGCAAACCATATTTTATAGGTATTCTCGGTGAAAGATACGGGTGGGTGCCGGAAGAGATTGACGAGGAAGCTGAAGAACTCCAGCCGTGGTTAAGGGACCACAGAGAAAAAAGCGTTACAGAGCTCGAAATCCTCCATGGTGTGCTCAACAGCCCCAGTATGAAAACCCTTTCATATTTCTATTTCCGTGATCCTGAACTATCCGTTAAGGTTGAAGAAGAGCTGGCTCACCTGCCCAATTATCAGCCAGAACCCGAAGTCTCCCGTTCAAAACTGGATAAGCTCAAAACCAGGATATTCCAGAGTGGCTATCCTGTCAGAGATAATTATCCTGATGTGAAGACATTCGGGCAACTTCTATTAGAAGATTTATGGAGCGCTATTG
>MGXK01000072.1:5339-5628 GCA_001802375.1 Gammaproteobacteria bacterium RBG_16_51_14 | reverse complement strand
GGTTCAGGAAAATCGGCACTCATAGCGAACTGGTTGCAGCAATACAGGGATAATCATCCCGAGCTTTTTACAATATTGCACTTTATCGGGGGTACCCCGGACAGCATGGATTATACCCGCATCCTCCGGCGGATAATTGAAGAGATAAAGGAGCGATACGAGGATGAGGCTGAAATCCCTGTTGAACCAAAAGAGTTGGTCAAACAGTTCCCCCTGTGGCTGGCAAAAGCCTCCGCGCGTGGCCCTATTATTATCGTCCTCGATGCACTAAACCAGCTTGAAGACAGGG
>MGXK01000072.1:4358-5105 GCA_001802375.1 Gammaproteobacteria bacterium RBG_16_51_14 | reverse complement strand
CTGAAAACGCGCTCTATCTTAGGACACTGCTTGAGGAGCTCCGCCTCTTTGGCACACATGAGAGGCTTGGAGACAGGATTGACCATTATCTAAAGGCTAAAACAGAGGATGCGCTATTCGGCCTCGTCCTCAACCGCCTGGAAGGGGACTATGAGCGGGACCGGAAGGGGCTGGTAGGAGAGGTTATGTCCCTCATCCGTGCATCGAGACATGGTTTGTCAGAGGCAGAACTGATGGAACTTCTCGGCTCCGGGGGCATGCCTCTTCCCGGGGCTATATGGGCGCCGCTTTATCTTGCCCTCGAAGAGTCCCTTGTCAGAAAGTCAGGGCTTTTGAATTTCTTTCACGATTATATGCGGAAGGCCGCGGAAGTCAGGTATTTGGCAGACGAAAGGCAAAAGAGGGCGGTACATGTGCGTCTTGCCGGTTATTTCGAGGCCCAGGGGTTGGATGAAAGAAAGGCAACCGAGCTCCCCTGGCAACTCCATCAGGCAGAGGAATGGGGCAGACTTAAAGACACAATAACGGAACCGGATATTTTCCTGATATTGAACACGGATGTGCGAAAGTATGAACTGATGGGGTATTGGCTTGCTATCTGTAGCAGATACGATATGGTAGAGGCATATAATAGCTCAATTGACCGTTATGAAGCGGCAACTGATGACCCCTTAGAACTTGCTGATTATCTTAACAAGGTAGGAGCTTTTTTTGGTTTAAACGCACGGTACGAAGGAGCGGAGCCTC
>MGXK01000072.1:2160-4198 GCA_001802375.1 Gammaproteobacteria bacterium RBG_16_51_14 | reverse complement strand
GCTGGGGCCGGAACACCCGGATACTGCTACAAGCCTCAACAACCTGGCAGGGCTTCTTGGTACCAAAGGTGATTACGAAGGAGCGGAGCCTCTATACAGTAGGGCGCTGGCTATCAATGAGAAGGTGTTGGGGCCGGAACACCCGGATACTGCTACAAGCCTCAACAACCTGGCAGGGCTGCTTGATACGAAAGGTGATTACGAAGGAGCGGAACCTCTATACCGTAGGGCGCTGACTATCAATGAGAAGGTGCTGGGGCCGGAACACCCGCATACTGCTACCTGTCTCAACAACTTGGCAGGGCTTCTTCGTACCAAGGGTGATTACAAAGGAGCGGAGCCTCTATACCGTAGGACGCTGGCTATCAGGGAGAAGGTACTGGGGCCTGAACACCCGGCGACAGTCCGAACGTTGAACAACTTGAGGTCTCTTTTAAAAATAAAGGAAGATTGAGAACCGCTCGTTGCTATTATATCAAATTAACGGAGAGCAAACGTAATGTATAAATAGGATTGCTCATTCTTACAATCAGCATAACAGGTGCCATTGAAAGATACCTATTGAATAAGGAATTAAAATTGAAAGTTTATGTGTCTTCGACAGACCTTGACCTTAAAGAATACCGTGGCGCTGTTATCTCTGCACTAAGGAAGATGGGAATGCAGCCTGTAAGTATGGATGACTATGTTGCTCAGGATATACTACCAGTTGACAAGTGCCTTGCTGATGTGGAGAGTTGCGATGTTTATGTGGGAATCTTCGCTCGGCGGTATGGCTTTATTCCGCGAGGTCATGACAAGTCGATAACGGAACTTGAATATCGTAAAGCTGTTGAAGCAGGAATTCAAGTCTTGATATTTCTTCTGAATGAAAAAGCCGAATGGCCTGCCAATTTCTGTGACTCATTGCCAGATGCCAACCGAATCATAGATTTACGAGAGGAACTTAAACTCAACTCGACGGTGGGATGGTTTGCTACGATCCCTCAGCTTGTCAGCGAGGTGCAATCAGCAGTACATAAATACTCTGTAGGAAAGCTGGCTGAAGATTTAAACAGAGGGTGCTCTGATGCTATATCTCATAAAAATCCTCTTATTGCGTCTGTGGCAGGACTCTTAGAGATTAGCAAAAACGAACTTGCTATCCTAGTATGTAAAGCTAAGGACAGATATAGTCGGCAGCACAGAGGGTTACTTGAGAGAGTACGAAACGTCAAATACACTGAAGTCCTTGAAAAACGGTTAGTAATACAACTTCTTAACAGATATTACAACACGCCATCTTTTCCAGAAAAAGACATCCATCCGTTTACTGTGGAAACTTCGCATGGACATATCATAGAGACGCAACTGGTAGCACCTAAAGGATGGGAGAGGATAGGAATACCTTTTTCAGAAAAAACAGAGTTATACACATTAGCAGATAGTGAAGTATCGGATAAAAATGCTTTCAATCCGATGCCCCATTCGATTAACGATAAAATCGGCGTCACGCCTCAAGAGGCCAGCGAGATGCTCGCAGGAATTGAGTTGCGTGGCGGCCAAGTGTGGGATGCACCATTATACCGCCTATGGAATCTAAATATCAATGCCGGATGTATGCATGCAGAATTTAGAATGACACGATTTATAAATTATCGATTAACGGTAGGTGCTCTATGGGATGAGGCAATTGATGCATTAATTGCTGCTGACATGAACGTCGAAACTGTTTTAAATAATCCTGAGCACTTTATGCCTTTACGTCATCGAATTCTCCCTGATTATCAGTCATTCATAGATGTTAAACATGCGCTTTGTGTGGGAGGGCCATCTGTTGTATTAGCCATGGCGCGTAAGCATGAGAAAGATTTTGCTATCCCTTTATTTAAACGATCAAGAATTGTTTCTACCGGTTATTCTATGATAGGTCTTGTTCCGCAAGGCTTTCACCAACCTATGGAAGGGGTTGATCCACGATTAGAAGTCAATATAACTTCATCATTATTCAGAGAACTTTTCGAAGAGCTCTACGATGGGAAAGAAGTGCAGAGAGGCA
>MGXK01000072.1:1839-2150 GCA_001802375.1 Gammaproteobacteria bacterium RBG_16_51_14 | reverse complement strand
CACGCCAGATTGGTTTTATGAAGACTGCGAGGGCATCAGGTGGTTTCGTGAACATCCGGAAGGATATCTGCTGGAACTTCTTTCAATTGGGAGAAACATTATCAATAATAACTATGAATGTGGCATTCTCCTTACCATAGTAGATGAAGGTTACTGGGATAGATTCAGGGGAAAAATGAAGTTTAATGTTGAGGCAGACCGTGTGACTATACTCTCAACTAAAGATACAAACGGAATCATAGAATTGAATAGTAACCCATTTTGGACAGAAGGTCTCGCATTCTTTGCACAGGGCATTAATAGACTAAGAG
>MGXK01000072.1:1528-1748 GCA_001802375.1 Gammaproteobacteria bacterium RBG_16_51_14 | reverse complement strand
TAACTTTTCGTGTTTTTATAAGTTCTACCTTAGTTTGGAGGCCATATGAGGAATGATATAGTCTGTCCGAAATGCAATTCCGCTGATGTAATATTCAGCAAGAAGCGACAGCTCTATATCTGCGAAGAGGAGGGGTGCAGACATGAATTCCTGCCTGAAAAAGGACGCCCTCACCTTCGCATCTTCATAAGCTACGGCAGAGATGAATACGCTGCTTTGG
>MGXK01000072.1:884-988 GCA_001802375.1 Gammaproteobacteria bacterium RBG_16_51_14 | reverse complement strand
TGGGTCAAAGATATTCTGGCTGACAGGCGCTCCTGGCACCGGAAAATCAGCAGTGGCGGCCTGGATACGCGACAACAGACGGGAGATATCAGCCTATCACTTCT
>MGXK01000072.1:735-870 GCA_001802375.1 Gammaproteobacteria bacterium RBG_16_51_14 | reverse complement strand
GAGGAAAAGCGCAATGCCTCAAAGCTGGTCCGCTCCATCTCCTATCAGCTTTCGACCCAATTGCCGCAGTATGAAGAAAGACTTAAGAGCCTGCCTGTTCAGGAGATAGTCAATGAATACAAAGAGGCATACACC
>MGXK01000072.1:387-682 GCA_001802375.1 Gammaproteobacteria bacterium RBG_16_51_14 | reverse complement strand
ACTGATAGATGCCCTTGATGAGGCGACTTACAAAGGCAATAACGAAATCGTCCTCTTTCTTTCGCGTTGTGCGGACAAGACGCCATCGTGGATGAGGTTTCTGGTCACCTCACGGCCTGAGCAGGAGATTATCTCATCACTTCAGGCCCTTTCACCCTACCTCCTGGATACTGATACAGAGGCAAACAGAAACGACATCAGGGAATATCTGAAAAACCAACTGCCGTGCATAACAGCTGAACAGACTGACCAGATTCTCGAGCGGAGCGAAGGCGTGTTTCTATATGTAAAGCAC
>MGXK01000072.1:0-281 GCA_001802375.1 Gammaproteobacteria bacterium RBG_16_51_14 | reverse complement strand
GGACAGAATTGATTATTACAAACAGGAGATCCGCCCGCTGCTCTGTGCAGTGTTTGCCTCCTTTGAGCCACTGACACTTGGCCACCTAACGTGGCTTCTGGGCAAGAAGAACCTGATGGAGCTCTTTGATGTTACCGATATGCTGGGCTCGCTTTTTCCGAGAACAGGAGACAGTGAAAAGGACACTATAAGTCCCTTCCACCGATCCATCAAGGACTGGATTACAGTAAAGGCAAGCTCCTGTGTATATTTTGTGGATGAAAAGTTTGGGCATCAGATTC
>MGXK01000071.1 GCA_001802375.1 Gammaproteobacteria bacterium RBG_16_51_14 | reverse complement strand
TCATCTTCGCGGTGGACTCGATCCCCGCGATCTTCGCCGTGACCAGCGACCCGTTCATCGTCTTCACCTCCAACATCTTCGCCATCCTGGGGCTGCGGGCCATGTATTTCCTGCTCGCCGATATGGCGGAACGCTTCCACCTGCTCAAGTATGGGTTGGCGGTGATCCTAATGTTCATCGGGGCGAAAATGTTGCTGCTCGATGTCTACAAAATTCCTGTGGGGATCGCCCTGGGAATCGTTGGATTGATCCTGTTGGTGTCGGTGGCGGCAAGCTTGGTCACATCCCGCCGCTACGGCCCAGAGGCGGAGGACAGGCGCTGACCAACTAAAGTACATATTTCTCGGCATAAGTGAGATTGGCGATTGGGAATACTATAACGCCCAACGCGGACGTTACCCATCTTTCGCAACTCATCCCTGATTTTCGTTAATTTCAATATTTTTTGCTGACTAACCCATTGATTCATAAAGAACGCGATTGGCAAAAGCGCGTGTAGTGCAGACCTTGCCTGTTGATTTCTATTGTGGTTTTGTAAAACTGTGGTGATGTTTTTACGCGTCAGCCCCCGCATCAAGGACGGCAAGGAACACCGTTACTGGAGCATTGTCGAGAACCGGCGTTGCGCCGGAGGAAGGGTAGTGCAACGGCATGTGTTGTACCTGGGAGAGATCAACGACAGCCAACGGGCGGCGTGGTGCAAGACCATTGAGGTCGTGCAGACGCAAGCGCAACGTCCGCAACCGATCGCGATCTTCCCCGAAGACCGACCGGCGCCGGACCTGGATTGTGAGGTTGTGCAAGTCTGTTTGCACGCATTGCAGTTGCAACGTCCCCGGCAATGGGGCGCATGCTGGCTGTGTTCAAGACCCTGGTCTGCTACCGGCTGCTGGCGCCGGGCAGCGAATGGAGGTTACACCGGCAGTGGTTCGAACAAAGCGCGATGGGGGACTTGCTGGGAGAAGATTTTGGTATCGTGCAGAAGGATAAACTGTATCGCTGCCTGGACCGGTTGCTGGTGCACAAGCAGGACTTCTTCGGTTACCTCAAACAACGCTGGCAAACCTTGTTCGGCACGCGCTTTGACGTCCTGTTGTATGACCTGACCAGCACTTACTTTGAAGGTGGCGACAGTGCGCGCAGCACCTTACGTCGTTATGGCTACAGCCGTGACAAACGCAGCGATTGTTTGCAGGTGGTGATTGCCCTGATCGTGACCCCGGAGGGCTTTCCGATCGCCTATGAAGTGATGCCGGGCAACACCAGTGACAAGACCACGCTGAAGGACTTTCTGGCGAAGATTGAAACGCAATACGGCAAGAGCGAGCGGATCTGGGTGATGGACCGGGGGATCCCGACGGAAGAAGTCCTCGCGCAGATGCGTAGCCATGAGCCGCCGGTATATTACCTGGTGGGCACGCCCAGGGGACGCTTGAGCAAACTGGAGCAAGCGTTTCAGACCAAACCCTGGGAGCAGGCCAAAGACAACGTGCAGGTGAAACTGCTGGAGCAGGGGGAGGAACTCTACATCCTGGCCAGGAGCCGCGGGCGGGTGCAAAAAGAACAGGCCATGCGCCGGCGCAAACTGAAACGCTTATGGAAACGGCTGCAGGCACTGCAACGGCAAGCACTGAGCCGTGATCAGCTGCTGCTCAAACTCGGCGCGGCCAAAAAAGAAGCCGGTACCGTCTATTCCCTGGTCACGGTACACGTCCCCGGCACAGCAGAGTATGAGCAACCCGGTTTTCGCTTCTCCCTGAACAAACCCAAACTGCGTCAGGCGCAACGGCGCGAAGGCCATTACCTGTTGCGCTCCAACCTCGCGCGGGAAGCACCGGCGACGCTGTGGCAATACTACATGCAACTGACGGAAATCGAACAGGCCTTCAAGGAACTGAAAAGCGATCTGCAACTGCGCCCCCTCTACCACCAGAAAGACGGGCGTATGGAAGCGCATATCTTTGTCGCCTTCGTGGCCTATTGCCTGCAAGTCACCTTGAAACAGCGCGCCCGTGCGCTGGCCCCGGGACTGACACCACGTGCCGTGCTGGAAAAGTTCGCCGCCTTGCAAATGGTCGATGTGTATTTGCCCACGACCGACCGCCGCACCCTGATCTTGCCACGCTATACACAACCGGAAAAAGACCTGCAGTTGCTGCTGAAACAACTGCAACTAACCATGCCTGTACAACCGCCGCCAAGAATAGAATCCAACGCACTCAAACCGGCTGACCCCGTCCATTCAACGTCTGCCGTGTAGTGCAGACCTTTGACATCCGCCTCCAATAAAATCAATCAGTTACCTTTTTAAAACGGTCGAGTTGCGAAAGATGGGTTACGACGCCTGAACAACCGTGGTGATACCGAGGGAACCGAATGCCAGATAACGCGGTATTCGGGGTCAGGTCTTGCATTGACACATTAATGCTGGTTGTGCTATGGTTGGCAGAAATCGGGGATCGAGGTCAGAACAATAAATAATCGAAAATTTCGGTCAGTTCTTACTGATCCCAAATCTGATGATTATTGACACAATGGCTGTAGCCACTTGTATAACCTTATCAGCCAAAAGGCCCTTTATCGCTTAGGCTTCCCGGTAAAGGACCTCGCGCGAAGGTGGCCGCTCAATCGGGAAACAGTGCCGTGCAGGGTGTCGGCGACACAGACATGAGAGAGAATCTCCACGGCATGAGTAACAACGCCTTCAAGGACATCGAGAAACTCGAATCGGACCTCTGGGAGGCGGCGGACAACCTCCGCGACAACTCGAAACTTACCTCCAGCGACTACTTCATGCCGGTGCTGGGCGTGATCTTCCTTCGCCATGCCGCCAACCGCTTCGACGCAGCACACTGGCAGATCGAGGCCGACCAGGCCAGCGGCAAGATGCCGAAGCGCAAGGTGCTGCCGGACGACTACATCGCCCGCCGCTCGCTGTACTTTCCTGAGAATGGCCTGCCCCGGGTTCGAATGCCATTTTATTGCAGTTGAAATTACAACTGCAGGCAAGGTAAAGATGTACTTTAGCGCTATAATTACCTGTTGAGCCAATTGTTTGTTGGCAGTGGAAAAAAACAATGCCCTGGTACCAGTCTCCAGGAATCGGATGATGGCTTGTTTTTTTGCTACTGTTTTTTCTGTTATGGATGTCTTGTCAGAACTTCAACCGGTTCAAGTGGTGGTTTTCTGACTGAGCAACAAGCCATCAGATACAACTTACAAATGATAATCCGTAGGATTGAATCACTTTGTGGGAGTCATAAAGAGTGAAATACATGCCTCGCGTAAAATCCGTTATGACCCCTTTCCCTAATTCGGTAGAACTTGATATCACTGCAAGTGAGGCCATTGATTTCATGAGAAAACATAACATCAGTCATCTACCGGCTACTGAAAATAACAAGTTGATTGGTGTTATCTCTGAACGGGATATCCAGTTTCATCTCGGACACTCCGGTCTACAGGCAAAAGAACTCACCATAAGGGACATATATACACCAGAACCCTATGTCGTTGATTTGAATGAACCGCTGGACAGGGTTTTATCTTTTATGGCAAAAAATCACATTGGTTCAGCACTAATAACAAGGAAGGGTAAATTGGCTGGTATTTTTACTGCGAGAGATGTTTGCAGGAGTTTTTGTGAATATCTGCAGAAACAATATCCGGCAGATAATGACGATATTCTTGCCTAAAAGATATTTCAGTTTCTGATCTTCTGCATATAAAAATGCTGTTTTCCCGCGTTGCAGGAATATACCTGGACTCCAATCAGATGAAGAGCCCGGATAAGAACCCGGGCTCTTGTATTCGGAATTGAATGACGTCTCTCATGAGATTGAGCGTATCAGAATAATCCTTTCACCCTTCCTGTCTCAACATCAACGTCAATGCGCCGGTAAGCAGGATCTGATCCGGTACCTGGCATCAGTGTTATCCCGCCTGCAACCGGGCAGATAAATCTGGCGCCTCCATAGGTGAGAAAATCACTTATATGTAACGTCCAATCCTTTGGCACACCCTTTAAGGTGGGAATGTGTGAAAGTGACAGATGGGTTTTTACCATCATTGTGGCAAAGTCATTGAATTTCGGATCTTTCTCAAGTCGTTCGGCTTTTGCGGTTGCTTCCGGGGAATAACTTACCCCATCGGCGCCATAGACCTCTTTGGCAATGAGTTCGATCCGTTTACGCAACGGGGTTGCCATATCATAAAGAAATTTAAACTCAACGTTATCATTGCATGCATCAACGATTACATCGGCCAGTTCCAACGCCCCTTCACCGCCTTTCAGCCAATGTTCCGACAAGGCAACCCTGGCCCCGGCTTGTTCGCACATTTTCTTGGTCAACCTGATTTCTTCCTGGGTATCGGTATTGAAGGAATTGATGCACACCACCGGATTGATACCTGCTTTTTTTACAGTATTAATGTGGTGAACAAGATTGGCCATGCCGTCTTCCAGCCAGGCAAGATTTTCCTCAAAATACTCCTTTGGTATTGGCCTGCCGGGTACAACTGCCGGTGCGCCCGCATTCACGCCATGATGTTTCAAGGCCCGTATTGTCGCCGTAATAACAGATACGTTCGGGATGTTTCCGGAATAACGGCACTTTACATTCCAGAATTTTTCAAAGCCGATATCAGCACCAAAGCCCGATTCCGTGACGTGATAATCAGCCAGTTTTAATGCCATCTTGTCAGCAACAATCGATGATTGTCCTACCGCAATATTGGCAAATGGTCCGGCATGGACAAAACACGGCTGACCTTCAATTGACTGGAGCATATTGGGATTGATAGCATCTCTCATCCATGCAGTCATCGCTCCGGCAACCTCCAGATCTTCTGTGGTAACCTGATTCCCCTGTTTATCATACGCAACAATAATATTGCCAACCCGTTTTCTGAAGTCGGCGAGATCGCTGAAGATGGAAAGAATGGCCATTACCTCAGAGGATACTGCAATGGCAAATCTGGACTTCATCATATAGCCGTCCATTTTGCCACCTATGCCGATAATGATATTTCTGAGTGCCTGGGCACAGAAGTCGATAATCCACCCCATTTCAATGTTGTTAGGATCGATATCAAGGCGTCTCAGATTCCTTTCTGCCAGTTTTGCATCATCATAGTTAGATTCATGTTGCATCCTCGATGTCAAAGCGACCATCGCCAGATTATGGGCATTCATAATGGCGTTAATGTCACCTGTAAGCCCTAGCGAGAATTCGGTCAGCGGAATACATTGAGATAATCCGCCGCCTGCTGCGGAACCTTTTATGTTGAAAGTAGGACCGCCTGAAGGTTGCCTGATAGCGGCAGTTGCGCGTTTACCGCGTTTGCCAAGGCCCTGCAAGATGCCGATGGTGGTTGTCGACTTGCCTTCACCCAGTGGTGTCGGGTTGACAGCAGTTACTTCAATGAATTTTCCATCAGGTTTATTTTTAAGCCGGTTCAACACCCTGGCATAATCAATCTTTGCCATATAGTGCCCATAGGGAAGCAGTTCATCTTTCCCGATTCCCAGATCATCTGCAAGCTGGTTTGCCGTCTTCATGTTCATTTCAGCGGCTTCAGCAATTTCCCAGTCAGGATGGTTTCTTGGGTCAAGTGGCATAATGTTTTTCTCCTAATAGTAAATTTTGGAATAAACCCACGGTGCTCTGGTATGAAATTATCTTGTTTTGTTTGAATTTCATTATTTATTATCTTTACTATTGATATTGTGGGGTTAACCGTGGGTTTCGAGGCAGAATAAAATAATCATCAAGTATTTTCATATGATAAATATCAATTTCTGACAGGTCATTTTCACGGCCAGTTCTCAACAGAGCGATAAAATCGTAAGAATTACAAGGTGTTATATGAGTTTATGACGCATTGATGATACGTATTTATTATTGTTTCGGACAATAATGCCCACCCTTTGATGGACTATTTTAACGTGTTGGGGAGCGTTTCCCTAACTTCTTTCACAAAAGGTAATTATTTCTTGAAGATAATGAATAAAATTAATAAAGAGGCGGATATCCAAACATTATTCTTAATTCCTTAACCGTAAATGCATGTTACTGGCTGGCGCGCGTGGGTTGCCAGGACTCTCCTTTTGCGGAATACCTGATCGATTACCGCATCAATCAGGTATTGGTGCTGCTTTCTTTTGCATTGCCACTATCCCTGCTATACCAATCAGGATTGCACCAATAATGGTCAGGATATCGGGTGTTTCTGCCCAGAACAGCCAGCCATATAATGCTGCAAAGATTACTGTACTGTACGTATATGGGCCGATTTGGGCTGCCGGGGACAGGCTATAACTGAATGTCAGCAATAATTGACCCATCGTTGCAGCAATGCCGGCAAGGGCCATTACAAGTATGGTATCGAGGGCTGGCAGCTGCCATTTCCACAGCAAGGGGACGGCCGACACCAGTGTGGAAATCATGCTGAAATAAAAAACAATCCGTATTGCAGGTTCGGTATCGGACATGCGCCGTATCGTGACCATAGCCAGCGCTGCAAATACAGCCGATGCAAGTCCAATAAAGGCAGCCGGTTTGAGCAACATCACCCCCGGTTTAAGTATCAGACAAATGCCGGCAAAGCCGATGATGATTGCCAGAATTCGCCTCGGAGGGACCGACTCCCCCAGCCATATCAGGGCAATCAGGGGAATAAACAGAGGAGCACTGAAATTCAGGAGGACTGCCTCGGCGAGTTTGAGGTGGGCAATGGCATAGAAAAAACAATACATGGCGGCAAGCCCGGAAAATGCCCTGAATATTTGTTCCGGTAAACGTTTTGTGGGGATATTTTTCAGCCCGTTCCTGAATAACCATGGCAGCAGAAACAGGAGCCCAAAGCCATTGCGCAGAAAAACGATAACCTCATTGGGGAGAGTGACGGATGAGTAGCGCACGGCTACGCCCATGGATGCAAACATCAATGATGCGAGTATGGCATAAAGAGGTCCGCAGAGTCTTGAACTGGAGAAAAGCAAATAAACCGGTCCTGATTGTTTAAAGGGTATTTATTCTACACGATTATTTTTTACATTCCTGTTGCAGGGAGAATGGGAACATCCTGGTCTTTGACATGGTGTATAAAGGCATAGTCTGTTAACATCACCCGCTACGAATATGAAGCCTTACATTTTCCCCATCATCCGCTATAACGGTTCCCGGGAATCGGTAAGGACACCTTCCCCTGTATTTCGAGCCCCGATATTCTGGTTTCATTAATGACCCGATTTATTTTCATCACTGGTGGCGTTGTATCTTCACTCGGCAAGGGCATCGCGTCTGCCTCATTAGGCGCTATTCTTGAGGCACGTGGACTGAAGGTCACCTTGTTGAAACTGGATCCCTATATCAATGTCGACCCGGGCACGATGAGTCCATTCCAGCATGGTGAGGTGTATGTGACGAATGATGGTGCTGAAACAGACCTGGACCTGGGGCACTACGAGCGCTTTGTCAGGACAGTAATGAGCAAGCGCAATAACTATACAACCGGGTGTATCTACCTGAATGTTATTCAGAAAGAACGAAGGGGCGATTATCTGGGTGGAACGGTGCAGGTTATCCCGCATATTACTGATGAGATCAAGCGCTGTATCAGGGATGGTGCGGGTGATTCCGAGATTGCTATGGTGGAAATAGGTGGTACTGTCGGTGATATTGAGTCCCAGCCTTTTCTGGAGGCCATCCGTCAGATGCGTATCGAGCTGGGAGCAAGCCATACCCTGTTCATGCACCTGACCCTGGTCCCTTATATCGCTGCTGTCGGTGAGATAAAGACCAAACCGACACAACATTCAGTAAAGGAATTGCGTTCAATCGGTATCCAGCCTGATATCCTGTTGTGTCGCGCCGATCGGGTATTGCCGGAGAACGAACGCAAAAAAATGGCTTTATTCACCAATGTAGAGGAGTCCGCAATTATCTCTGCCATTGATGTTGATAATATCTACAGGATACCCCGACTGCTGCATGAGCAGGGCCTGGATAACATTGTCGTTAACAAATTCGGTCTGGATGCAGATGTCGCTGATTTGCACGAATGGGATGCAGTTGTTGACGCCATGGAAAATCGACAAGGTGAAATTGAGTTAGCGATCGTCGGTAAATATACTGATCTTGCCGATTCCTACAAGTCACTTTCCGAAGCACTCATCCATGCCGGTACACGGAACCGCGTCTGTGTAAAAATCACCTATATTGATTCGGTGGACATTGAAAAGTCAGGTACCCACTGTCTTGAATCAGTGGATGCCATTCTGGTTCCCGGGGGGTTTGGCAACAGGGGTATTGGCGGAAAAATTGCTGCCGTAAAATATGCCCGTGAAAATAACGTACCTTACCTTGGAATCTGTCTTGGCATGCAGGTAGCCGTGATAGAGATTGCCCGTAACCTTGCCGGTCTGGAGAGCGCAAACAGTACGGAATTTGATCAAAAAACACCACACCCGGTAATCGCGCTGATTACTGAGTGGATGGATGCCGACGGCAGTATAGAGCAGCGTGATGAAGATTCAGATTTGGGTGGCACAATGCGGCTCGGCGGACAGGAATGCAGGTTGCTCAAGGGCACTCTGGCCAGGAATATGTATCAATCGGATATTATCACTGAACGGCATCGTCATCGTTATGAATTCAATAATACCTACAGGGTGAAATTACAGGCAGCGGGCTTGCGTATCGCCGGGCTCTCTCTTGATGGGAAACTGGTCGAGATTATTGAAATGCCCAATCATCCCTGGTTTGTAGCATGTCAGTTTCATCCTGAATTCACTTCCACACCACGTGATGGTCATCCCCTTTTCTCTGGTTTCATCAAGGCCGCCGTGGATTACGCTGGATTGGATAACCAGGAAATCAAGAATGCAGCTATGTAATTTTGAAGTCGGGATTGATAAACCGTTTTTTTTAATCGCCGGTCCCTGTGTCATCGAAAGCGTGCAGATGGCCATGGATACAGCGGGTCAGTTAAAGGAAATAACTGATTCGTTAAATATCCCCTTTATTTATAAATCATCCTACGATAAGGCCAATCGGAGTTCCCACGAGAGTTATCGTGGCCCGGGGATTGAGCAGGGTCTGGACATATTACAGAAAGTTCGAAATGAGATTGCAGTACCCGTGTTAACAGATGTACACGAGGATTCGCCATTGCA
>MGXK01000070.1:3043-6909 GCA_001802375.1 Gammaproteobacteria bacterium RBG_16_51_14 | reverse complement strand
AGTCGCTTAATCGCTCCATCTGCTCTGGATAAGAAAAGTGGCCTCCTTGTCTAAGACCAGGCTGATCTATGTGCTGTTCATCATGGTGGCGCTGGTCTATTTCTCCGGGATCTGGGACAAGGCGATAAAACCTGTTATTTCCCAGAAACACACCGAAAAGTTTACCTATGTAAGCGCCCAGCCGATGGATGCCGAATCAGTCGAATTTTTTGTCATCATTAATGACTTTGACAGCTTTTATGAAGATGAAGAAGAGATGGCCAAGTACGCGATGAACCTGCTGTATCAACATTTTCAGACAAATCCAGAGTTAAAGGAGATGAACCTGATGGTTTATTTCATTCTGCATGCCGAAGGTTCCGCTCATATGCGCCGGAAAAGGGCGCTTGCCGTCTTGCGTTATGAAGGCGCAGATGGAGGGACGATATCGATTAACCGGCTTGCCAAATAATCAGGCGTTGTGTCTGATCGCCTGAAGCTGTTATAACTTTTCCTGATTAACCTCCACAGCGTCTGTTCGTTTCACCCGGCATGTCAAATACCCCCGGAGGATGAATGCGCTATAGTTGATTAAAAATAGCGACCACTACAACGGGTACCCTGCCAACCGGGCGGTAATGCCGCATAATGCAACATGGCATGGCATAGGACTGTTTCCCCGATGTGTTTCATTGCGCCAGATGGGCCTTGTCGTCAGACTGGTGTGAGGTTGTATTGTGATTGATACGCACGCATCTCAAGATCGCCCGCAGTCCCCCGGAGAGGAAATCGCGAATAGCGTCAGCCACGGCATCGGCTTGCTGGCAGCATTGACTGTGTCCCCGATTCTCATCGTTGCCGCGGTCCAGCGTGGCGTGGTCTCGGGAATTGTCGGTACGAGTATCTTCGCGGCCACTATGGTTTTGCTGTATCTCACCTCCACGCTTTACCATGCGCTGCCCGGTAACAGGGCCAAGCAGGTTTTCCAGGTCATCGATCATGGAATGATTTTTCTCCTGATTGCCGGAACCTACACACCGTTCACGCTGGGCGTGCTCCGCGGCGCGTGGGGCTGGACATTGTTCGGGTTGGTGTGGGGGCTGGCCCTTGCCGGTGTCGTGTTAAAGGCAGTCCGTGGGGTCCGCTACCAGACGATCTCGACGTGCCTGTATCTTGGCATGGGCTGGCTGGTCCTGATCGCGATCAAGCCATTGTGGATGCAGGTGCCTGCCTGGGGGCTGTTCTGGCTGCTGGCGGGTGGTATCTCGTATACGGCGGGGGTGGCGTTCTTTGTGGCCGAACGGATTCGTTACAGCCATTTCATCTGGCACCTGTTCGTTATTGGGGGCACCTCATGTCACTCTATCGCGGTATATTGGTACGCCAGCTAGCCGGATGTCCGGTATGCAGGGCCTGGCAAATACCAGTGATTTTTATGTCAATGAACCTGCACTTTTGAAAATCCTGTTATGATGACTATCCCGGCAATAATGAGGGCCATACCTGTCAACGCCGGCAGATCCATCGCCTGTTCATAGAGGATCAGTCCTGCCAGCGCAATCAGGATGATACCCGCCCCTGACCAGATGGCATAGGCGATACCCACCGGGATTTTGTTTAAGGTCAGGGAAAGAAAATAAAACGCAAGGGCATAGCCAATCACAACAATCAGACTGGGATAAAACCTGGTAAATGAAGCCGAGGCCCTGAGGGCCAGGGTCCCCGTCACTTCAGCGATAATCGCAATCGCAAGATGCACGTAATGCATAACCATTCCTTACCTGTCTGTCAGTTTCTCCCGTTACTCATGAATGACGTTCCAGATTCCCGCGCAGGCTCAGAAAATCATTCACACCCAGGATTTCCTTGATTTCTTCAAATTCAACCATCCTGTCCGCAAGCGCCATGGTATGTCCGTCCCGTCGGAAGGCCTCGGCCAGTTCACGCATGAGCCTTGCCGTCAACAGGACAGAATCAATCGGTGCGACCATCATCTTGAAACCCATTTCCTCCAGCTCGGCCGCACTCAGGATCGGTGTCTTGCCAAAGGCCAGCATGTTGACGAATTTTGGATGTTCAACCCGTTTACATATCTCTTCCAGTTCTTCTACCGATAAGGGGGCCTCAATAAACGCAATGTCCGCACCGGCATCGCAATAGTGATTGATACGATCGATGGCATCATCCAGTCCACCGGTTTCGCGTGCATCCGTCCGCGCGATAAAAAGAAAATCCGGATCGTCTCTCGCTTCCACCGCTGCCCTGAATTTCAGGATCATATCCCCGGCCGGGATCACCTGTTTTCCGGCAAAATGACCACACCGTTTGGGGAAGACCTGATCTTCCAGGATGATCCCGGCCGCACCGGCCCCCTCGAATTCATTCACACAGCGCATGACATTATGCAGATCGCCATGGCCGGTATCGGCATCGGCAATCACCGGGATGGAAACGCGATGCGCCATCCTGCGTGTCGCATCCACCATCTCGGTCAGGCTGAGGAGATTCAAATCCGGTAATCCGTATAAACTGGCACTGGTGCCGAATCCGCCGATGAACACGCTGTCAAATCCGGTCTGCTCGATCAATACCGCCGTCAGGACATCGTGTGCGCCCAGGGTGCGGATAATCCCTGGTTTTTGTATGAGTTCGCGTAGTTGCCGCGTTGGTTTCATTTCTTGTGACATGGAGATTCTCCCTGCAGTTGCCATGATTACAGGAAATTGGCGGGGGCGGATTTTTTCCAGGCATCCAGATTCATAATATTGCCATACCAGCGGTTGATCTCCCCGTAACCTGCGACAGGGATATGCGCCGGTTCAGCCATATCGAGAAAGGAACCTGTCGCATAATCTGCCAGTGTGACATGATCACCCACCAGCCATTGACGTCGTTTCAGGTGATCCTCAAGGACCTGCGCGAAGCGATGAAACAGTTCTTCCCCCTTTGTAAGCTCTTCCGGATCGGGCCCACCCAGATTCCGGAATTGCTTCACCACGTATTCATATACAAAAATTCCGCAGGCCGGACTCCAGTGGGCGATATTCCAGTATAACCAGCGATAGATGTCCGCCTGGACCCTCGGCTCATCAGACCACAGGGACGTGCCGGGTTTTTTACTGACGAGGTAATGCATGATCGCCGTGGATTCCCACAGGACAAAGTCCCCGTCAACCAGCGTCGGGATCTTGTGGTTCGGATTCAGCTTTACGAAATCCGGCTGCATGTGCGCACCGGTGGGCAGTGCTATGGTCTCGAGTTCAAGTTCAATACCGAGATGAAAGGCGACTGCCAGGACACGGCGTGAGTTCGGAGAGTGAGGGAAATGATAGAGTTTCATTTGCTTCTCCCAGGTTATGACATAAAAAGGACAATGGTACCCGTTTCAATAAACGCCTTTTAGCAGTTTAATCCGGCACATTCTATAATGCAGCACCTGTTTCAGATCAAGAAGGGGGAAATTATGGCAGAAGGGAAAAATGGCAGCACGATCATGGGTATGATATGGATGCTCATTATCTCGCTTCTGTTGTTCTGGCTGCCTGCCATCGGCCCCCTGATTGCCGGTATCGTGGGTGGGAAAGTGGCCGGTGGTGTCAGTGCAGGGATGCTTGCCGCATTGTTACCCGCCCTGGTACTTGCCATCTCCCTGTTTGTCGCCGGTACCCTGTTGACGGGGGTGCCGTTGATAGGTGCTGTCGCCGCAGGCGGGACCCTGTTGCTGGTCATCGTCAATATCGTCCCTTTGCTGATTGGCGCCCTCATCGGCGGATTACTTGCCTGAGTTTTTTTGCAATCCGGAAACCTGGAACAGGTCCAGTTGTTCTTCATACTGATCGCCCGGGAACGGTATCAGGCTGGATGCGGTAATCCCCAGCAAGCGGATT
>MGXK01000070.1:0-3030 GCA_001802375.1 Gammaproteobacteria bacterium RBG_16_51_14 | reverse complement strand
CCTCTGTCCTTGCCAGCAGCTCCGGGATGATATCCATTATCGTGCCCGCATCGACAAAGGGATCATCCTGTGTATGGCTGCGGGTGCTCAATTCAAAATTATCATATTTGACCTTGAGGGTGATGGTGCGCGCCAAGAATTTTTTTTCCTTCAGATGGGCCATGACTTTTTCCGTGAGTCTCCCGAGTATCATCAACATGCGATCCGTATCCGCCAGGTCCTGTTCGAAAGTGGTTTCTGTGCCGAGTGATTTACGGATCCTGCTGGTGTTCACCGGACGCTGATCCTCACCACGGGCAATCTGGTAGTAAAATCTACCGACCTTGCCAAAGGTGAATTGCAGTTGCTCGATGGACCAGGTCTTCAAATCGGCGCCGGTGTGTATGCCCAGTGATTTCATCCTGGCCTCGGTTGCCTTGCCGATGCCAAAGAATTTTCTGATGGGCAGTTGCTCGACGAATGCCGGACCCTGTTCCGGGGTAATGAGATAGAGGCCGTCCGGTTTATTCATATCGGAGGCGATCTTGGCCAGAAACTTGTTATAGGAAACGCCGGCAGAGGCGGTCAAACCGGTCTCGTCCCTGATCGCCTGTTTGATTTTCCCGGCAATGAGCGTTGCAGAGCCACTGCAATCCGTACAATCCGTCACATCGAGAAACGCCTCATCCAGTGACAGGGGTTCAACCAGTGCAGTAAACCGGTGGAAAATCCCGCGTATCTCATTGGAAACCCGCTGATATGCTGCGAAGCGGGGCGGTAAAAAAACCGCGTGCGGACACAGGCGCCAGGCACGGGACGCTGGCATGGCCGAATGAATACCAAACCTGCGGGCTTCATAACTGCACGCGGCCACGACCCCGCGTTTGTCCGGGGCACCGCCGACAATCACCGGCCTGCCCCTGTATTCGGGGAAATCCCGCTGCTCAACGGCAGCGAAGAAGGCATCCATATCTATATGAATGATCTTACGTTTTTCCACGATATCTAGTATATTTAACTGGATTTAACACTACAAATTGTGGCATAGTGCGCCCCAGATTATGTTCCATAAACGGTTGTTGCTCACACTATTGTCATTCTGTACTGTAAGCTCTTCGTCGCTTATAGGGGGAAGGTAGCGATGAAACGATCCCTTATCCTGATACTCACACTTACCACACTGTGTCCACTGGTCTTTGCCGATCTCACTACAGCCAACGACGCCCTGGCACGGGGCGATTATGCAACAGCCGTGGCTGAATTTAAAAAACTCGCGGAGGCTGGCGATGCCTCTGCACAGGCCAATCTCGGCTATATGTATTACGTCGGCGAAGGGGTCACACAAGACTATATCGAGGCCGTCAACTGGTACCGGAAAGCGGCAACCCAGGGAAACCGGGACGCCCAGTACAACCTGGCGGTTGCCTATGCCTTTGGTGAAGGGACCGCTCAGGACCTGACGGAAGCTGCGATCTGGTATCGGCGTGCTGCTGAACAGGGCCACATGATTTCGCAATACAGCCTGGGTATTTCCTATGCCTTCGGTGAAGGTGTCCCGCAGGATGCGGCCGAGGCTGTGCGCTGGTTTCGTATGGCCGCGGATCAGGGTTATGCGCGTGCCCAGGTGCAACTCGGCAGCATGTACCATACGGGTGAGGGTGTTAAGCAGGATTATGCAGAGGCCGCACGCTGGTATCGAATGGCGGCGGATCGGGGGGATGCCACGGCACAATATAATCTGGGCGCCATGTACCGATCCGGCAGGGGTGTGGAACAGGACTATGCCCAGGCGAAACGCTGGTACCGGATGGCCGCGGATCAGGGTTACGCCGCGGCCCAGAATGAACTGGCCAGTCTGGAGCGAACGGCGGCAACCACCGTCACTCAACAAGCTACACCCCAGCAGAAGCCGGAAGACACCGGCAGTGCTGCTGGTGTGACTCCTGCACAGGCCCCGGAACAACAACCGGTGGAAACCGCCGGAACACCAAGCCCGGCAAGCACAGAAACCAAAGGTAAGGAGGCGCTGCTTACCATCGACAGGGATACGCTGTTATCACTGGATGAAACCTCATCAGAAGATACCTCTGTGCCGGTGGCAGGACAAGAAACGCAAACCACGGTAACAGAACAGAAAGAGGACACAGAGATCCCATCCACCGAAACCACCCAGGCTGAAACAGCAGAAAAGGAAACCTCCGGTGGTTTGTTTGGCAAATTGGGGAAATTTTTCCGTGGGGAAAAATCAACACCGGAACCCGGCACGGAAACCGGGGTGCAGGAACCCGCTGCAGAAATCGTCGAGGCAACAGAGGCCCCTGCGACCGTAAGTGAAACCGTTGTAAATGAGACTGCAACAGGGACCATGCCGGCAAGTCCGTCCAATGAGAGTACAACCACAACCATTACAACGCAGACGGAAGGCGAGGGTTCCTCAGCGGGCCAGTCGGGTGCACCGGATACACCCGTCAGTCCTGAAGCAACAGAAACGGGGCCGGTTGCAGAAACACAGGTGCAAGAACCCGCTGAAGAGATCGTCGAGTCAACGGAGGCCCCTGCGACCGTAAGTGAAACCGGTGTAAGCGGGCCTGCAACGGGTGCCTCGCAATCAAGTCCGCTGATTGGAGGTGCAACCAGCACGGCGAAAACAGAGGGAGATGAATCACAAGGAAACCTGTTGGGTGCATTGGGAAATCTGTTTAAATCGGATCAAACCGGATCGGAACGGGTTGAAGATGATGTGACTGCAAATGAAAGCTTGCTGGCCAAGGCTGAATCTGAACCACCTGTCACTGAAGATAAAGTGTCTGGTCAGGAGGCAGCAGCAACACCCGAAGCCAGCAGTGTTGATGCAGGCCGCGCGGCCCTGGCCAGTGGTGATTATCCGGAAGCGCTGGATCAGTTTCTGCCACTCGCTGCACAGGGTGACAGCGAGGCGCAGACCCAACTCGGCTCAATGTACTACGCCGGGACGGGTGTGCAGCAGGATTACGGGAAGGCATTTGACTGGTACCGCAGGGCGGCCGAACAGGAGAACATGGATGCCCAGTA
>MGXK01000069.1 GCA_001802375.1 Gammaproteobacteria bacterium RBG_16_51_14 | reverse complement strand
GTCTCGTCGTTACTATGCCGCGCCCGTTTATTTTTTATCGCGGAACAAAACTCCGTGCGTAAGCACGGGGTGCCTCGGTACCCCCTTGAGGGGTATGAACGCGGTGCCCGTACGGTATCGTGCGGGCCACGTGTGAGGCCGGATGCGGCTTTGCCGACAACTGGCCGAGCACAGTGTATCCCGGCGTAGCCGGGATAATTCCCTGTGCGTAAGCGCAGGGAGATTCAATATATCTATGGAGCAGACCAGCCATGAGCCTGGATCATAATTGGTTCACCGAGATCGCAAACGGTTATGGAATGTCGTTGCAGGTCAGGGAGAAAATCCATGACGAACAGTCCCCCTGTCAACATATCGAGGTTTTTGATACGGAAACCTTCGGTCGCCTGTTGACACTGGATGGTATGACCATGCTCACTTCACGTGATCATTTTATCCATCACGAGATGATGACCCATCCGGCATTGTTCACCCACTCTGCACCGAGGCAGGTGGTCATCGTCGGAGGCGGTGATTGCGGGACCCTGAAAGAGGCCCTGAAACACAAGGTGGTCAAACAGGTCGTGCAGGTCGAACTGGATGAGCGTGTCACCAGGGTGGCGGAAAGGTATTTCCCCGAGCTTTGCGAATCCAATGGCGATCCACGCGCAGTCCTGTTATTCGAGGATGCGATTAAATGGATGCAGGAAGCGCAGGCAGGCAGTGCGGATATCATCATACTGGATACGACGGAACCCGTCGGCCAGGCCACCCGGCTGTTTGGCGCGCCCTTCTATGGTGACTGTCTGCGTGTATTGCGGCAGGGCGGGATCATGGTGACGCAGAGTGGATCGCCGCTGTTCAATCTGGATTTCCTCAAGGGGATGCGCAAAGAGATGAATGCCGCCGGATTTGAGTCATTAATGACGATACAGTTTTCGCTGTGTACCTATCCGTCCGGCTGGTGGTCGGCGACCCTGGCGCGCAAGAACCAGAACTTCGGTGATTTTCGTGAACAGAATGTCCGTCGGAAATCCTTCGACACCCGCTACTACAATGCCGACATCCACCGCGCCAGCCAGGTGTTGCCGACCTTCCTGCAGGAGGCACTGGCAGAATAAGGAGGCAATGTTGGCGGCGAGAGTTGCCCATACCGGATTATTTTCTCCTTGATTTATAATCCGCGAGAGGTTCAGGCATTTTCGGACCTCCCGCGATCTGGCCATGGTACGGTCCATCTCGCGGGCATGGACATGCAGCATACCGGCGCCGGCCTCGATCACCTTCCCCGCATCTTCAATGATCTCTTCTTTCGTCATCGGCACATGCGGATTATCTGATTGCATTGGCACCATACCGGTCAGGCAGACGTTAATGATGAGTGGGCTGAAGCTTTTACAGGGATAAGCCTCTTTCAGATCATAGAGGTTCTCGTAACCTGGGGTGTCATCCACTGTTTTTTTTATTCATTTTTTTCTTTCCACTGGGTCAGATCCACCTGCAGGGTGGTCCAACGGGATATTTCCGGGTGACCGAATTCATGCTCTTTGGGTAATGAACCGATCTCGCGGTAGCCGAAATGCCTTTTGTACCAGGCAATGGTCTCCGGGCGATCGGCATTGGTAATCAGGGATTGGATACCATGCCTGCACAATTCATTCATGCGCCACTCCTGCAATGCGAGGCCGATACCCCAGCCGCGAAATTCGGGTAACACGGCCATCAGGGTTGTTTTGGCCTCCCTTGCGGAAAGAATCTTGTAGCCGCTCATTCCCACGATACGGGACTTTACCTCGGCGACGCAACAACAGTACAGGTCAAGTTCAGGCATCTCCGGTGAGGGGATGTAATGCATGTTGGCAGTTCGAAGTACATCGATCACTGCCGGGAAATCAATATCATGGGCAGAACGGATTGTAAACAGCTTGTCTTCGGCAGGCATTAATTACAGCTCTGTATCCATAGTTCATAAACCCGGGATTATATTGGCCATGGACAAAAAATGCCTATGCTGGATCAGCCTTATATAAAAATAATGTTCTTTTATCGCGGAACAAAACCCCGTGCATAAGTGCAGGGAGATTCAATTTATGCCCTTACCACAGTTCAGGTTCCGATATGGGACAGAAATTCTTCAAATTTACCGCCCTTGCTGCGCGGGATCTCATCCAGATAGCAGTAGCTGATGCTGAACGGGTGGCCCAGGGCCTCCCGGATCAGGGGCGTGAGCCTGGCCTCCTGCTGCTCATTCAATGGCCGATCGACTGCCAGCCGGACCTCGATCTGTTCCAGGCTATGCTGGATGACCTGGGCCTGGCGGATGGCCGCGCCGGTACTGGCGGCATAATATTGGCTCCCTATTCGCGGCCAGGTTTTTTCGCCTGATGGCAGGGTCAGCATGTTACGTACCCGGCCATAGATCCTGTTCAGGACCGGTAAACCCCGCCCGCACGGGCAGGGTCCCCCCACTTCGGCATAGTCGCCAACCTCGTAACGGATCAGCGGCATGGCGAAATTATGCAGGCTGGTGACAACAAGACGTCCCACTTCCCCGGCCTGGCAGGGCTGGTCGTTGTCATCCAGTACCTCCACCAGGACGGTTTCGGATTGCACGTGATAATTGGGGTGATCAGGGCACTGCAGTGCGATATAACCCAGCTCCTGTGAAGAATAGACATCCTTGATGGGGACCTGAAAAAATTCCTCACACACCGCACGTACGTCCGGGCTGAGACATTCACCAATGGTCATGATCTGTTGCAGGTTCGGCAGGGATTGGTTGTTATTGCCCAGGAACTGTGCGAGTGCATTGAGATTGGTTGGGAAGGTCAGCAGGTAATCCGGGTCCTCCCTGCCAAGCCACCCGGCCTGATCGATCACCGGTGTTTCGATGTTCAACAAGCTGGAACTGCTGGTGTTGTATAGCTGATCAAACGGTTTCCCCCAGCCGTTATGGTGGAGACCATCCGGGGGTCTTGCTGCCTTCCTGTTTTTTACAAGACGAATGACCGCCAGCTTTTTGCCTGTATCAAGCCGGCCCCATGCCACGTCTCGCAGTTTGATGCAATCCAGGAAAAACTGCATGAGTTGTGTTTTCGTAACGGTAACCGGGGTCCCGGTTGAACCTGAGGTGGTGACCGTGGTTGTTTTTCCATGGCTGGGTGGGATCTGCCTGCTGAGAAGGGTAGTCGCCTGTTGTTGTAGCGTCACACGCTTCAGCAGCGGGATTCCGGGCCAGTAGTCCATGATGAATCCCTTGCCCGGGATCACACCAGCTGCTCTGAAACTATCGCGATAATAGGGAACAGTGGCTGCAGCGTGTTCCAGCAGGCCCTGTGCCTGCCGGAATTGTCGCTCCCGGAGTTCTTCACCTGAAAGCCACTGGCTCTGGTCGAGCCAGAATTGCATGGCCAGATACTGGGCCGTATCCGGTCTGTAGATGGCAGGCCAGGTGATCCCCTTTACTGCTGACTTCAGTGCAGGCGAAGTCTGGAATGGCTGAAGGTGTTTATTCATCCCTGTTGTCATCCAGTTCTGAAATGAACGGTTCGAACTTGCCGTTGACATGACACGGGATCGCATCCAGACAGGAAAAGATACATGCAAAGGGATAGCCGAAGACCTGATGCAGGGAACCGGTCAGTCTGGTTTCATCGGAGAGGTTTAAGGGATGCGGGCTAACCACCCCGATATCCAGCCTGTCCAGCGTCTTTTGCCTGATTTGAATGCACTCTATTTCCTTGATATCAGACCAGGACTCGCTGCTGAGTTGTGGCCAGATCCGGCGGCCATCCGGCAGCCTGGCCCGGTTGCGCCTCCTGCCGAGGATACGTTTCAGTG
Organism: Gammaproteobacteria bacterium RBG_16_51_14; assembly: GCA_001802375.1. Classification (GTDB taxonomy): domain Bacteria; phylum Pseudomonadota; class Gammaproteobacteria; order Eutrophobiales; family Eutrophobiaceae; genus RBG-16-51-14. The sequence continues at coordinate 2,526 of MGXK01000069.1, read as the reverse complement.
TGGGTAAACCACGGCCACAGGGGCACGGCCCGCCGGCCTCGGCATAATCGCCGATCTGGTAGCGGATCAGCGGCATGGCAAAATTATGCAGTGTGGTAAGGATTACCCTGCCGATCTCGCCCGGTTCGCAGGGGTCCCCTTTGTCATCAAGCACTTCCACCAGCAGGGATTCCGACTGGACATGATAATTATCCGTCTGCGGGCACTGCAGGGCGATGCAGCCAGCCTCTTCCGCGCTGTACATGTCCCTGCATTCTGTATCCCAGACCTCGCGGCACAGGGACTCTATTTCGGGCGAGGTCGGTTCACCGAAGGTCAGTACCTGTTTCAGGCCTGGCAATCTCAGTTGGTGCCTGCGGAAATAATGCGCCAGCCGGAGAATAATTCCCGGAAAGGCAAACAGGTAATCCGGTTTCAGTTTCTGCAGGAACTCGGCCTGCCGCTCCAGCGCTGTCAGGTTATGGAACAATGCGGAAGGGCCGGTTTGAAAGACGAGATCGGTGGCAATGCCCCAGCCCGGAAATTCATAGAGGACCCCGGGTTCCTTTACATATCTGCCGGAGCGGATGGTGACCAGTCTTTTGCTGACATCCCGCGCCTGCCACAGGTGGTCCCGCAGATTCAGGGCCTGCCAGATCAGCCCGGTGGCCCCGGTCGCGAGTACACTGACGGCGTGACCGGTTGATCCTGAGGATTTCAGTCCGGTGATCCTGCCGTGTCCGGGAGGAATCGCGGTACTTGCCATTTGCCCGGCATGTTTAATCAGTGCTGCCGGTGTTAACAACGGAATGGCCTGCCAGTTCTCCGCCGTGATCGGTTCCTGCGGTGCGAGGCCGGCCTTGCGCCGTATTTGATGATAATAGGGTACGGTTCTTTCCGCGTGATCAACCAGTTCATTGAGTTGCCGGAATTGTTGGGCCAGAATGTTCCGGGATGACCACCATTGACTTTGTTCCAACTGGTACAGCAGCGCCAGTAACATGGTGGCCCTGGGCCCGGAAACGGGTGGCCAGATGGCCTCCGGGATCGATGTCTTCGGGGGCATCAAGTTGTAATCCCGATAGTAAATGATTTTGAAGTCGTTACCCGATCTTTACTACTCATGGATTATCTTACTATCCTGCGAAAGTGTGTTGCTACAGCTCAATTACTACAGGCACTTGAATTTGACGAATTGAGAGGTTTCAATTTTTTTCAGGTGCAGCCTGGTTCACCCGGGTGTTAGCAGACACATTATCATGTTCACTGTCAAATCATGGTTGCCCAGATCCTGGAATCCGTCTAAAATCCAGTTGTTGACAGCGATGAATGGCCAGTCAGTCCGCTGTCAGCATGGGGCACACCCTGGTAGCTTGGGTGGCTGTGGAGATCTGGAGGAATAACCTGGGGATAACACATGTCAAAGAGTCGTTATTGGAAAGCATCATTACGATCGTTTTTCCTGTTTGTATTTTCTCTGGGTTTATCATCTGCATGGGCGATGAGCGACACCGAGATTGAGGCCCGGTTCAACCAGGCACTCCAGGAATCGGAAACCGGTAATCTGGCGGAGGCCATTGCCATTTTCGAATCGATACTCAGTGAACGGCCCGGTATGGATCGCGTGCGTATGGAATTGGCCTTGGCCAATTTCCGCGCCCTGAACTATGCCTCCGCACGCAGCTTGGCGGAACAGGTACTCTCCAACCCGGCAACACCGGAATCCGTAAAGGGTACTGTGCGTGCGTTTTTGCAGGAAGTGGAAGAACAGAGTCACACTCATTTATGGACGCCCTATGTGTCCCTGGGTTATATCTTCGATACCAACATCAATGTCGGCCCTGGAACGGATACGGTGGATGTGGGTGGGGCAACCCTGTTGCTGGGCCCGGCTTCCACCCCGCAGGATTCCGGCGGAGTCCAGGCCAATGTCGGGGTCGGTCACCGTTATCTGGCCCCGAGAACCTACCAGATCGGTGGCGATCAAGCCGCGCTGGCCTGGCAGAGCCAGGTTAGCCTGTTCCGCAATCAGTACATCGGTGAAGGTGATTTCAATCTTAACGTCATAACCGCCCGGACCGGTCCCGTGTTGCTGTCTGCCCGCCAGTGGCGACTCCAGTTGAATGCACAGGCCGACCATATCAGTATCGGGAATGATTCCATTGCCTGGTATGCCGGGGTGACCCCGGGATTTACCTGGTTCCTGGGCGGCAGGACCGCACTCACGGCGTCATTCCAGGCACAGGATCGTGATTTTACGCGCAGCACCCTGCAGGATCGCGATGCCCTGTATCTTGCTGGTGGATTATCACTGGGTCATCAGTTCGATACGGTGATCAACCCTTCTGTGAATCTGGGTGTGCAGGTGTTCACGGAAAACGCGGACAGAAGCCGCCGTTCCAACGAGGGCTACAGCGTCAATGCGGGGCTTAACCTGCAGCCGTTCAACAACAGCAACCTGTACTTCAGTTACAACCGGCGAACCCGCGATTATGATGGCCCGGAACCGGTCTTTGTGATCACCCGTGATGAGATCGAACAGCGTTT
>MGXK01000068.1:55316-55536 GCA_001802375.1 Gammaproteobacteria bacterium RBG_16_51_14 | reverse complement strand
GGTCCGACCCGACTCTGGGTTCGATTTTGGGGTCAATTCGCAGCACCAAATTTAGTGTAAAAAGAACTTGATTTGGTCTAAAAGTATTCGATACTATGTCAACGATGTTTTGATATATCGTAAAAAAGCGTGGAGGCCAGGGGAATCGAACCCCTCAGCGGTATGGTTGTCAAGACCCCGACTGCACCATGGACCCCCACAAAGTTGTAATAAGAAACCC